>JAGHUM010000058.1 GCA_018064855.1 Candidatus Physcocola equi | reverse complement strand
AGGCATTCTTAGTATAAATCTGCAACCATCCAATAAATTTGAATTATTCGTAGAAATTCGTTGGCAAAAAAAAGTGCCAACTTGTATATAGACACCTAAATTTTTGTTGGAGATTTTTATAAGTGGATTTTTCTGGGTGTTTTGAAGAGAATCTGAAAGGAGCAATGGATGCCCATTGTGACTGAAGATTCACTCAAAACAGACGAAAAAGACCTATAAAAAGCCCAACAGAAGAAGTTCGCAAAAATTTAAACAGCATCTTAGTCTAACATATCTTCAATCGCGCTTTCAAGAGATCTTTGGCTTGGTGCGCCATTGACCATCTCAATCTTTCCATCAGCACAGAACATAAGGAGCGGAATAGAACGAATATTGTAGGCATTGGAAACAGCCGGACATTTGTCCACATCCACTTTGTAGAACTGAACCTGCCCCTTGTATTTCTTAGCCACTTTTTCAAGCACCGGAGCCAATCCCTGACAAGGACCACACCATGTGGCATAGCAATCTACCACCACCGGACCTTTGCCAATGAATTTGTTTTTGTTGGAAGAATAATTGGCCACCAACGTTTTGAACTGATCCTGAGAAATAGACTTCACTTTGCCATCACCCCAGTCTCCAACAGCAGATTTCTTTTTGTCGGAAGTAGTTTTCTTTTCCACTACTTCAGAATTATCTTCTGTTGACAAATCGTCTTCGTCCATCAACAAACCGGCTACAAAGCAAATGGCAAAAAAGGCCAATACGGCGTAAATTAGATACTTAATGAGTTTGAACATTGTTTTGTACGTTTAGATTATTATTTATTCGCAAAGTTATGAAAAAATAGGTTTTCCCACAAAATAACACGGAAAGACGATATGAGAGAAACGCCGGGAAACACCTTATCCCATCTTTTTTTGTAAATTTGCAGAAAAAAAAAGAAGATGAGTTTTTCAATTGCAATAATCCTGGTTTTATTCGTTTCAAGTGCCATGGCGGCATTTGTCCAGCGCGTCACCGGGTTTGGATTTGGAATCTTCATCATGACCATACTTCCCTACGTGATGCCAAGTTATGCCGAAAGCATCACATTGTCTGGCATCCTATCCCTCACCCAGTCTGGCATCCTGTTGGTTCAACTTTGGCGTTTTATTTCGTGGAAGCGCGTCATGCCCATGCTGACGGTCTTTTTAATCGTATCTTATGCCGCCACAAAGATGGTCGCCGAGTTCGACGGGCTTTTTTTTCTACATGTGCTGGGGGCTGTGCTCATACTGTTTAGCATCTATTTCTTCCTTTTTGCAGACAAAATCCGCATCAAAGGCAGTTATCCGCTACAGATCGGCCTGGGCACCCTAAGCGGTTTGATGGGCGGTTTTTTCAATATGCAGGGTCCTCCGGCTGTCATCTATTTCGTACAAAGCGAACCGGACAAAAAAAGTTACATCGCCCAAACGCAGGTTTACTTTTTCATCGGCAACCTGTTTATGGCATTCGTGCGCTACACCGAAGGCTTCGTCACCCCAGAAGTGGGTTATTCGTGGTGCTGCGCCATTGTGGGCGTATTGGTGGGCACCATCATCGGCACCAAAGTATTCCACCTGTTGCCCGCCGCCAGACTCAAAAAAGTAATATACGGCTATATGGCTGTAAGTGGCGTAGTTGCGCTGCTGAAATAACCCTTTCTATTTTGTTTTATCCGTCATCGCACGGATATTCCAATCATTTGACGTTTTTTTCATAAGATTTCTTTTCCCGCAGTCTTAATTTTGCCAGCGTAAAGTTGTGCCAACACCCATCGGTGCGTCACACGATATAAAAAAGTAATAAAACAAGACTACATATAAAAGACGTCTATGAAGAACACACATTTTCTATTGGGCAGAAAGGCTCTCACATCCATTGTCGGGAGTTTGTTCGCATCAATGGCAGTAAGTCCGTCAATGGCAGAAACCATCACAGTGGATGGCAAGCAACGCACTATTGACGTATATGCACCAGCCGGTCTTCCCAAAAACAGGCCATTGCTGATTTCCGCCCACGGAATGGGACAGGACATCGCATACCAAAAGAACCAAGCCAGATGGGCAGACGTGGCAGACACTGCGAAATTCGTGGTAGTTTATCCACAAGGCGAAGGCAATTCGTGGGACCTTGGCGGCAGTAAAGACATCAACTTCATGAAGGCCATTGTGAGCGAAATGAAGAAGAGATACGACATCGACCTTAACCGTTGCTATATGAGCGGATTTTCCATGGGCGGCATGTTTACCTACTATTGCGCCAACCAACTGGGCGACGTGTTCGCCGCATTCGCTCCCGTTTCCGGCTACCCAATTGCCGGAGCCCAATTCAAGAGCGCGCGTCCACTGCCAATCATCCACACCAACGGAGATGCCGACGATGTGGTGCACTACGAGCCTTGGAGCGGCACTTTCAATGGCATGCATCAAAACCAAATCGGTGCATACGCCATGGCTGAAGGCTGGGCAAAATTCAACAAATGCGACTCGAAGCCGGTAGAAAGCAAAGTAAACAACTGCGCCACCCGCTACGTCTGGAAAAACGGAGAATGCGGCGTGGAAGTCTGTCTGAACAAAATTCCTGGCAAAGGCCACTGGCACAGCAACGATGAAGTGTGCTACCACACCAGCCGTGAAATTTGGAAATTCATTTCCCGATACACCCTCAACTGCGGCAACACCGAACCAGAGCCAGCAGAAGAAGTGGCTCCTTACGGAGGCAAAGCAGCAACCATACCGGGCGTAATCGAAGCAGAAAACTACAATCTTGGCGGACAGGGCGTGAGTTACTACGATGAAGACAGAGAAAACCAAGGCGGTGAATACCGCAAAGATGGTGTTGACATCGTGAAGGGCGGAAGCGGATATGCCATCGGCTACACCGTGAAAGGCGAATGGATGCAATACACAGTCAACATCGCAAAGACCGCGAAATACAACATCAGCGTCAACGCTTCATCGGGAGTGGATGGCGCAGGCATCATCCTTTACCTCGACGGTAAAGCCATCACATCGACCATCAACGTTCCTAACAAAGAAGACTTTGACGTGTATGGCATCGTGAAATCGCGTACAAGCGAAATTAGTGCAGGCGAACACACCTTGAAACTTGAAATCGCAGGCAGTTATGTGAATGTGGACAACATCACTTTTGAGGAATACGACCCTTCACAGGCAGATGTCTATGACGAGAACGGATGCGTGGTGGGCAACCGAACAGCAGACGAACTCGCATCGCTTTTCAGCAGCATTAAAACCGGTGCCGCATCATACAAGAGCACCAGCAATCACAACCCTCTTATCACCCAACGCTATGGTGCCGACCCTTGCGCTATGGTCTATGGCGACAGTGTGTATATCTACATGACACACGACATCTATGAATACGACAACACCGGCAATATCAAGGAAAACGGATATGGCAAGATTACCGATATTGTGTGTATTTCTTCTGCCGACCTGGTCAACTGGACCGACCACGGGCCAATGAAAGTAGCTGGATCGGGAGGCACATCAAAGGCTGTCAACTCATGGGCGCCAACCGCCTGTCATGCCAAAATCAACGGTAAAGACCGTTTCTTCCTCTATTTTGCAAACAACGCCAACGGCATCTACGTCGTAAGCAGCGACACTCCTTATGGGCCTTGGGAAGACTGCAAGAACGGCCAGGGGCTCATCACACGCTCCACACCAAACTGCAACAATGTGACTTGGCTGTTCGACCCTGCGGTGGTTGTCGATGACGATGGAACCGGCTACATCTATTTCGGTGGTGGCGTGCCAAGTGGAAAGCAGGCAGACCCAGGAACCGCCCGTGTGGCAAAACTCGGCAAAGATTTCATCAGCATCGACGGTACACCGGCTGCCATCAATCCTCCATATCTTTTTGAAGATGCTGGTGCCAACAAGATTGGCGACACTTACGTTTATAGTTATTGCACCAACTGGAACTGCCAATCGCCATACAAGAACGCCAACATCGCCTACATGACTTCTAAGAACCCAATGGGGCCATTCACCTTCCAGAAGCAGGTGTTTGAAAACCCTGGCGTCTTCTTTGGCAGTTATGGCAACAACCACCACTCTTTCTTCAAGTTTAAAGACAAATGGTATATCACTTACCACAGCCAATGGTTGCAAGACCAGATGAAAGTAAGCGGCGGCTATCGTTGCTCCAACATCAACGAATTGCCAGTAAACGAAGCATCAGCGGCCATCAGTTCCGCCAAGGGTGACCTTGCCGGCGTATCGCAGACGCAAACCATGACCAATCTGAAATTCGTTCAGGCAGAATGTTTCGCATGGCGCAGCGGCGTTTCTGTTGACTATGTCGGCAAGAGCGTCAACATGGCAGTAAAAAGCAATGGCGACGGTAGTTGGATTGGCTTGGCAGGTGTAGAACCGAAGGGTGTGAACCACATCAAAGTGCGTGTGGCCAGCGAATGTGGCGGAGCCATCCGCATCACTCTCGACAAGCCAGACGGCGAAGCGGTGGGCTACATCAACATTCCTTCAACTGGTGGAGCTGACATTTTCGATGATTACAGCGCATGGCTTGAGAAAGACCTGTACATGAGCCACGACTTGTTCTTCACCTTCATAGGCGACGTTAAGTTCGACAGTTGGAGCATGACCATGGAAGACAAGACCGGCGACGAAATCATCACAAATTCAACCAAAGAACTGGTTGTTGAAGAGAATCCAGTAGAAACCAGCATTTCCCTCGACAATCTGGTGGAAGGCGAATATGTGGATTTCTACAGCATTGACGGCCGATTGCTCAAATCGGTAGAAGCAGACAGCACCAAGATGAGCATCAGTCTTTCTGGCATTCCAAGCGGCATAAACGTTGTGCGCAACGCAAACCGTTCGGTTCGCTTCATCAAGAAGTAATCTAATCCTATATACCCTATTATATAAATTTGAAGGCTGTCCACCGACGATGGTGGGCAGCCTTTGCTGATTTAGAATTCAAAAGATAAACGAAGGACAAAATTATAAGCCTGATATTCAAAATCAACATCGTAACTTCTAAATTCATCAAAGTAGTACCGGTATGTTACATAATTATCGGTACCTCGACAGGTCTCTATGCCTGTGCTGACACTGAATCGCTTAAACCGACATCCCAAATCGTATGATCCATAAAAACCATTAGCACCTTCATTTGCCACACAAGCACCAACTCTTGTAGTCATAAATGGGGAAATCTTATAATTGAGAAGGTCGTAACGAAAATCCACATATAGGGGAATCGCCATATGGTCGCTACCATAATCTTCTGCATATCTAAAACCTGTACCTAAACCCAAGTAAAGTTTTTTGTTGAACTGAAATCCGTGAGATGTGGTAATTGCAGCACCAATCATATTCCCTACCAAGGGTTCGAAAGTCACAAATCCTCTATAACCTTTTTTTATGTGGCTGGAATTATCCTTGTTGGATTTTTCTTTTTGTTTATGTGTTTCTTCATTCTTTCCGCAAACGATTTTTTCAATTTCATCATACTTGCAAACGAACTGGCTTCCATCGTTTGTCTCAACTTTGATGGTTTGGTTTGGGACAATTTCTACAATTTCGCCTTTAATCATGTTTCCATTTTTCAGGTAAACCTCTTTTTTTGCAAAGGTGGTCAAATGGAAGGAAACGAACAAAAGAAAAAAAAGCAACTTTTTCATATGTCTTACAAATTAAAAATGTGATTCCCTTAATAAATTACTCCCAAGTCAGATACAAAGTTGAGTATTTATCTACCACCTTAATAGGATAGCCATCAGCATCGAAAGTCCATTCAAATTTATTTTCATTTCCTTTATTATCTATTGCAGATACAGGTAAATGTTTGCCTGCCACTCCATACAAATTTCTTAAAGAAATATAATCACTTAAAACCTCTAAATAAGGATGTGCGAATAGGATGCAAGCCTTGTTTTCAATAGGTTCTGTAACGACATCATTCGTATATTTGAAAGAATAGTTTGTTTCTTCATCATACTCGGATTCTTTATAATCATATTTATTTGCCCCACTCACTATGTCACCATTCACCCATACAAAAATATCCTCTGAATAATATCCATATCCACCATCCGAGTTCATACTTGAAGTACATTTTATCATATGACCATCCTTATCATATATGAAGTTTTCAACCCTGATGTGGCCAACATTTTTGTCTTGAGATGTCATCGTTTCAATAAAGCCATTAGCATTCAACTTGCCCGATAGAACGTTATTCCAATCTTCAGTGAAAGAAGTTCCTGTCACAGTATTTCCGTTATAAACATATACATCACTGTACTGTGAACCCCAATAAGCCTTCACTAATCTTCCTTTTGAATCATACTCGTATCTGATTCCATGAGCACCGTCTTCATCGTAAGATGCATAGACTAATTTCTTCAA
>JAGHUM010000030.1 GCA_018064855.1 Candidatus Physcocola equi | reverse complement strand
AATTAATACGAATTCAGAATTGGAACCAGCATTTAATTAGTAGTAATTAGAAATGCCATAGGCATTCTTAGTATAAATCTGTAACACCCCAGTAAATTTGTATAATTCGTAAAAATTCGTTGGCAAAAGAAAAGTGCCTACTTGTATATAGACTCCTAATTTTTTCGAAATTGAGAATTAACGAACGATTAACGGCAATTAATGTTTGAAGTAAACGTTAATCTCCGTAAACTTCACATTAATCTTTTTTTATTAACGAACGATTAACGGCAATTAACGTTCAAAAAACATTAATGCACGTTAACTATCCATGAATTTTCTCATAAATTATTTTGTATTTTCCTTAAATTTGTTCTCTTGAATTTTAAAGTTATGAATATCGAAAAAATAAAAAGCCAATTACGCACAATTCCCGATTTTCCAAAACCAGGAATCATGTTTCGTGATATTTCCACAGTTTTGAAAAACCCTGAATCGCTTCGCGAGTTGAGCGACGGACTGACTGAATACTATAAAGACAGAGGCATCACCAAGGTGCTTGGCATAGAAAGTCGTGGTTTTATATTGGGGGCGATTCTCGCAAACAACTTAAATGCGGGATTCATTCCTGTACGCAAACCCGGCAAACTGCCTGCCGAGGTGGTGTGCCAGTCTTATCGCAAGGAATATGGTACCGACACCATCGAAATCCACAAAGACGCTCTTTGCCCCGACGACGTGGTTTTAATTCAAGACGACTTAATGGCCACAGGCGGCACCATGAGGGCAGCCTATGACCTTTGCATCAAACTTGGCATAAAAAAGATTTATATTAACTGCGCAATTGAGTTGGTTGACCTGAAAGGCAGAGACCTTTTCCCAAAAGACGTGGAAATATACTGCCCTATCATTTACGAAGGGGAATAAATTATTTATAGCACATATTCCTTACTTTTGCGAAATTAATCAGATTAATATGGAGATATTATCAAAACTATTTGGTTTCAACGCCAAAACGATGACCGTTAAGAAAGAGATTGTAGGTGGCATCACTTCCTTCCTTACTATGGCCTATATCTTGGCGGTCAATCCCAGCATTATAGGTTCCACCGGCATGGACCAGGGAGCCGTGTTTACTTCCACCTGCATAGCGGCTGTTGTTGCCACCATGATTATGGCGCTCTACGCCAAACTTCCGTTTGTGCTTGCGCCTGGCATGGGACTAAATGCCTTTTTTGCGTTCACCGTTGTCATGACTATGGGCTACAGATGGCAGTTTGCCCTGACCGCTGTACTCATAGAAGGCTTGATTTTCATCTTGCTGACCCTAACCGGATTGCGGCAGAAAATGGTGGAATCCATACCACTGGTGTTGCGTAGTGCCATCTCGCCCGGTATTGGACTGTTTATTGCCCTTGTCGGACTGAAAAGTGCCGGCATTGTTGTCAGTAGCGACGCCACCCTTGTTACGATTGGCAATTTGAAAGACCCCGCCGTGTTGCTGGCCATCCTTGGCATATTGGTCAGCGCCGTCCTTTTGGTGAAAAAGATAACCGGAGCGTTGCTCGTCGGCATCATTGTCACCACTCTGATTGGAATCCCAGTTGGGGTGACCCATTGTTCGGCTATTGTCGATATTCCACCTTCTATTAGTCCCATTGTGATGAGTTTCGAGTGGAGCAGCATTTGCTCAGTCGATATGGCGATCTGTGTCATGACATTCCTCTTTATTGATATGTTTGATACGATGGGAACACTGATTGGTGTGTCGAGCCGTGCCGGGATGATTGATGATAAAGGAGACATCCGCTCTCTCAGCAAAGCATTTATGGCAGATGCGGTAGGCACCACCGTTGGCGCTTGCCTTGGTTCTTCTACAGTTACGACATTTGTGGAAAGCGCAAGTGGTGTGGAAGCCGGTGGACGCTCAGGCCTGACTGCGGCAACCGCCGCAATGTGTTTCCTGCTGTCGCTGTTCTTCGCACCTTTATTCCTGTGCATTCCAAGCCAGGCTACGGCACCAGCCCTTATTTTGGTGGGTGTGATGATGATGGGCGGCGTAGGAAAGATCGATTTCACCAAATACGCCACAGCCATCCCTTGCTTTTTCTGCATCGCCTTGATGCCGATGACCTACAGCATTTCAGATGGTATTCTTATTGGCGTTATCAGTTATGTGGCTATTCATCTGCTCAATGGTAAGTTGAAAGAAGATGATCCCAACAACAATGTCACCATAGGCACCATTTTATTGGCTGTCTTGTTTGTGGTAAAATACGCTTTGTTATAATCATATCATAGCATATATACAAAAAAGCGGTGCTCGTCGAGCATCGCTTTTTGTGTTAAAAGATCCGAATAAGAATCTACTTCTAAAATTCAAACAACTACTTAATTATTTTCCTTTTTCACCAGGAGCCTTTGTGACAGTGTATTAGAATTCCCTTGTAAGAAGAGTCTTTTCACCTTTTTTCAGCGACTGAATGAAATCAGCCTTGTTCATTACAAAAGAATCCAAAGTCTCAATACTATTTGCGTAACAACCAACACCCGCGGTCCCTTTTATATAATCGTGGAAAATTGTATCATCCGGCATAGCCTCCACTTTTGCAATAGCATCTGATTTTGGTGTGGCAATTATGGCAACCTCACCATAAGTGACACCGCAATTCTTCGTTATGCTGTAATTTCTTACATTCATAACGACCATTTCCTTATTAGAGTCAATCGCTCTTGTTTTATCCATTTTATAAGTATTGAAAGGTTCAACCACCGTTTTACCGTCATATTCGAATTTGGCCTTGAGGTCATAAAAATCTGCGATATCATCAGAGATTACCAGTTTGGCCTCCACATTTTTCTGCTGGGCTTTCTTTTCAGTCATTTCATACACTGGAACCTGTTTGAGTTCTTCCTTATACTCAGTCATACATGATGTGCAGAAGAATGAAGCTGCTACTGAAAGAAGAAGAGTTGCTGCGGTAAAAATGTTTGCTGTTTTCATAATACTTAATTTTTAAT
>JAGHUM010000104.1 GCA_018064855.1 Candidatus Physcocola equi | reverse complement strand
ACCACAACAGGGAAAGTGACCTCGTCTGTCTTGCCGTTTACAGGGTCGTTGTAAACCACCTTGATTTCGTGGTTGCCTGCAGGGATGATGGCATCAGCCGGTGTCTCCACACCATCCACGAAGTAGGTGAGAGTTGCTCCCTTCTCAGGGTCTTTGTATTCAGCCTTTTCAGTGTCCCCAACCTTAGCGTCACCGTAAGTGAGCTCAGGGTTGGTGATGATCCATGGATTAGTTGGATCGGTCACAGTAACCTTTGTAGGCGCTGATGCTTTAGTGGTGTCAGTTTCGCCATATCTTACCTCATAATCGCCAGCCTCGAAGCCAACTTCAGGGTCGGTTACAGGATCCCAGGTAGTTCCATTGTCCTTGCTGATTTCCATTTCTGGAGTTAATCCGTTAATCGGACCATCTTTTTTGCCTTCACCTGTGGTTGTTCCGCCGTTGACTACAGGCGCGTCTTTGTCCGCTTTAGTGATGACTCCATCATTATAGATGTCATTTTCTTTAACTGTATAGTAGTCGGCGTTGTCACCTGTCAATTCATAATCAACCGTGATTTCTTTGCCTGTGCCTACATTCTTGTTGTCATATTTAGCCGATGAAACTTCAACGTTTACATCGTCAGCCTCGTTCACTTTCCCGGTAATGCCAGTTACTTCCGCCTTCGCATTGTTGTTTCCGTCATACTGTTTTTCTTTCGTTACATCAGTAACCGGAGAAAGTGTTGCTTTGCCAAATTCAATTGTTTTTTCAGCCTCTGCTGTATTGCTGTTTGGATCTGTATAAACCACCTTTACAACGTGAGAACCTGGAACGATCAAATCTGTATTATTGACTGGCTTGTCATCTACAAAATAGGTGTATGTGCCGCCATTTTCAAGTGCTGTACCTATATAGGTTGCCGATACTTCTTCGCTTGTGCCGACATTGTCGCCATAGACAGGCTTGTCGTAATCCCATGTGAATTCATCCGCTTTAGGGACGATGATTGCTTCTACGGTTGCATCTTTTACAATGTAGTTTGGCGCGTCTTCACCTTTCAGAGTGAAACTGATTGTAGCTTTGTCAGTACCAACCTCGTCGGAAGGGAATGTGGCTTCAGCTGTGTTGATTTCGACTTTGTCACCTTCAACAACACCAACCAATGTGCCTGTTTCTGTTACTACACCTGTAGTTGTACCGTCATATTCCTTGTTGGCAACTTTTGCTCCTTCAACGGTTAATGCCTTAGGTGTTACCTCCAAAGAACCGTAAACAGGACTGATTTCGTAGTTTTTGCTGTTGGTGCCGGCAGCATAAACTATTTCAAACTTGTTGTCTTCTTTGCCAACATTTTTGAGGGATGAGAAGTTGGTTGCTGAGATATTGTCGCTTCCATAAACCCCGTCACCACTCAAAGTTACTTTTTCGTTTTTCAATACTTCACCATCATATTCTTTTGTTTTGCCTTCAGAAGTGATAGTGATAGTGCGAGGGTTAACTTCCACTGTTTTAGTGATCGATCCACTCTCATAATCAGATGCTTTGTCTGAGTAATAAGAGAATGTAAGTGGATATGTACCAGCATCGAGCACATCGTCTTCTTTTACGATGCTTCCATCTTCTTTTCTAATGATCCAGGTGCCATTGTCTTTCCCCTCTGAGTCGGAGTCTGATGTCTCCATCTTTGTGATGGCCTCGCTTAATGGCTGTCCGTATTTGATTGGTGTTGTTTCAACGTTGAGTTCGCTGTCTTTAAGCGCTCCTTTGTTGAGGATTACTGTGACTGCGATTTCTCTGACAGTTGTAGCGCCATTTTCATCTTTTGCAGTGGCTGTGATGTTGTAAATCACTTCGTCGCCAGTGGCTGGAGTTGTGCCGACATAGTAAATGTTTGGACCATCTATTTTGAATAATGCAGCATCGTCACCGCTTAATGTTACGTTTACAGGTGTGTTTTCTGGGTCGTAAATGGCAACAGGCAACATGATTGGGCTTTCTGAATAAGACTTGCCGTTTTCTGCCTTGATGCTTACATTAAGTTTTTCTGTGTTTTTGTCGGAGATGACAGGTTTTTCATTGCCTGTGATGGCAATAGCTGAACAGTCAACAATATTGTTGTTTGTGCCTGCGTATTCGGCTTTTGGATTGCTTGGTAGTCCGTCATTACTGATGTTTTCCGCGTCGATTTCATAAACATCACCCGGACGCATGATGTAGGCTTGAGGAGTGATAGTCTTGTTGGCAAGACTTTCATCGGCATAACCTTTCACTTCAATAGTCGCTGTCTTTCCGTTGGCCAATCGGATATAACCAATGCTGTTTTCTTTGCCGCTTGGCTGCTGAAGAACTTTGCATTTTTCGTCGTCAGATTCAACTACAGCGATGCTGGTTACGTGGAAACCGCCTTCACTTAACCAAACACCGATTGCTGCACTGTCTGCGTCACTGCTTAAATCTGCATTTTCGCCGTTAAACTCTACGCCGGTCTTGTGCAGATTTTCAACCTTCAATTCAAAGGTGATTTCTTGTCCGACTGCTGCCGATGGAGTTAATGTCTTCGCTTCGTTGACTGTCAGGTCAAGTATGCTGATTTTAGGCTCAACCGTTACTACATCCGAAGATATTTTAACGTAGGTCCATGTGTCAACGATGTTTTTGTCACCAGAACTGTTTGAAAGTGTCCATTTGTGTGCACCGCTTGCGCTTGATGCGCCTGTGAGTGATGAAATGAAATCGGTACCTGTTGGGTCGCTTTGAACATCTGTGTCGTCCCAATATAGAACGTCAAAAATTGCGCTGTCGTCCGCATCGACTAATTCCAGAATATAACCGTTTTCATTGTTTTCCAAGTCAACGAATGGGAAGTGCACTTCCGCAGCAATCAACTGACCGCTTAATTCAATTTTTGCTCCTTTGTCCAGTGCTACAGAATTTCCTTTTCCGTCTTTTCTGTCCCATTGAACGATGTTGTGCCCTTTGACGCAAACACCTTCAATGATTCTTGTTTCATAGCCTTCCGAGAAAACCATCTTGATGGAGAAACTGCCGGCAACTCCTGCGTCGAAACTGATGCTGGCTCCTTCAGGTCCCACTTCGCCTTCAGCCCCCGATTCATTGCCACGGATAGCAAGGTTCTCCATTTTTGGAGATTTGGCGGCTGGTGTTTTCAGCCATGTGTCTGTGATGGTTGTCCCATAAACTGCAACAGCCGATTCTGGAAGGTCAGAAGCGGGTCTGCAGAAAAATATCTTGTGAGTGACATCTTCATATTTCCATACGGATTCTCCATTGGGAAGATCAATGAGCTCTCGGTTGTCTTGCAGACGTGGGTCATAAATGAAACCAGTCTCGGCCCCTTCTGTGTAAGACATGCTCTTGTAAGACTTGTCTCCACCTTGGTAACTCTTGTAACCGGTTCTTTCACCTGAAAATGGATCGAGATATTCATCCACGCTTATGCTGCCGGTTCCTTCTTTCTGGATACCTTTATTGTTGGAGAAGAATGTCCCATAGTGCGGATTCAAACCGTTGGTCTGGACACGGTAGGTATAACCAACTTCTGTGAGAACATACAAAGTTGAATACCAACTGCTGGCATAAGATACTCCATCAGGTTCTTTGATGGAAACCATGTTCAGCACATTGGTGTATGCACGACCTGGAATGAGTTTGCTCTTAGACGCATCGCATACCGAAATGTCGAATGCCATAACGGTACCATCGTTGTTGTTCTGTTTCCAGTTTTCAATGCTGTATTTTTCAGCCGATTCGTCTGAGTTATAGGTGTGTTTGTAAGTCGGACTGAGGAAGTATATTTCCCAAACACCTTCTTGGTCTGCCGCTACCTCTATAGAAATAGGGGTGAAACCGTCGGTGATAGTGCCATTGTAGTTCGGACCGGCCAGTTCTTGAGCTCGGTTGTCGATTCGTCCTCCCATGGCTTTGTCGTTAAACATTTCTGTGACGCCGTTCGGCGCCCGATAGCCGATGGCTCCTTTCCCGTAGTCAGGATGCTCGCTGTCGTATTTGCCGATTGTGCTTGAACCTAAAAGGATGAATTCGCCTGCTTTGGCGTAAACTTTCATCACACCCACTGTTGGAAATGGGTTGGTTTCGTTGATGCAGTCATAGGAACTCCAAAGAGATGCGCGATACCCTTTGCTCCCTTTTGGAAACATGTTCCTTGATCCGTCGGCGTGCACGTTAGGTGCTATGGCCAACATACTCAGTATCAGAAGAAAGGATTTTATCATCCCCAGCTTCTGAAGAAAGGCGGTTTTCTTCATTTATAGTTTATTAGTTATATGTTAGCAAAATATAAAACAATACAGCCCCTCATTCAATGGGCTCAATAAAATAGTCTGGCTTTGGTTTTTACATGTATTATTTGCGAAAAATAATAAGTAAAATCAATCTACACATACACTACACACTATAAAACAGTACAAATTCTTATGACGTTTTATTGAATTTAGACGCATAATATTTTACTGTTTCAATAAATGTGATGCAAAATTATAATCAAATGAAAAAAATGCCAACGGATTTAAGTTAAATAATGTTAAATTTATGTTGTGTGGCATATTTATTCGGCATATATGCAAGGCTGATGCAGATGTGATTTGCTGATATGGAAATGATATTTTTGCAAAAAAAATGTGGTAGGTTTAGGTTGTTAAGTATTATCCTAGAAGGATGTTCTTGAATTTTTCAAATGAATCTTCCACATTGAAATTTTGTAGAAATTGGTTCCCGTTTTCTGCGATTTTCTGTCTGAATTGGTCATCTTTAATCAGACGGGCAACATTATCGGCTAATTGTTGCCAGTCTTTTATGTCGGACAATAAGGCAGTCTCTTCATTTTTAGCCATCTCGCAGTGACCATCGTTGTTCGAACATGCCACTGCGCATCCGCACAGCATGGCTTCCCCCACTGTTAGTCCCCAGCCTTCTGTATGGCTGGCATTGATGAAGATGGCTGCGCTGTTGTATATGTCAACCAGTTTTTCTTGCGATGGCTTTTGGGTGTAATTGTACCAATCGGGCAGGTTTTCTGGTCGTTTGGGTACTCCAAACACGTTTACTTTTAGTGCTGGATATGTTTTTTTTAGTTGGGCAAGAGCGTTGAAACAATCTTGGCAACCTTTTGTCTCCTGGTCGCTATACATCATACATATTGTATGTTTGTCCCTTGCTGCAATCCCCTGATGAATGCGGAAACGTTTGTTGTTGAATCCGTTATATACTACCTCGCAACTCTCGTTGACAGATTCAACAATTCTCTTCAACCAGTCTGCAATCACGATTTTCCTCATAGGAAAATGGTAGGTGTTATATACCATTTCATCGGTCACTCCATCTTCCCAGTTTTCAAAACCCTGTATGAAATAAAACTTGTTGTCCACTTTCATTTTATCCAATCCGTATGCCGATTGCATGGTGGTGGCCATGTAAGCGTCGGCAGGTGCGATGGCGTTGTCTGAAATCTTCCATATCAATGACTGACCGATGCGTGGGTCCAGGTTGTACCAGCTGGTGCATCTGTAGTCTCCTATAAAGGTAAAATAGATGTGTTTGAGAAGTCGTTTAGCCTTTCGCCATATCGTTTGTTTCTCGATGTTGGAATAACTGGCGTAGTAAAGCGATACTTGATGGCCTTCGTTTGCCAGTCTTTCTGCGTAGTTGTATATCACTCTCAATCCTCCGGAAGGTTTCCATGCCAGACAGGTGACTAATATGGCGATTCTCATTTTTTTTCGTTTTTTGTATGTTGAGAAGTTTGTTTACAAAACAATTGTTGAAAGTGCTCGTTGAGTGAGCATGTGGGTACTGCACGTTTGATGGGTGTCGGGTGCACAAATTTAATTAAAATAGTCGTAAGACTGCCTTTTTGCATGTCATTTTGCTATGAAAATCCCTCGTTTTGCTCGCAAAATGATACTGTTTTGAACCCAATAGAATTTTATGTCCTTTTAAATTGTAAGGATATGCTCGTGGCGATGTTAATTTTTAATCGTTTTTGCACTTTCTGACTTATAAATTGAAATATTATACCAAAAAATACGATTATGCATCTTTTGATGTGCCTATACATGCGCAAATATGTCTAATTTTGCATAAAAATAAGGCGCAAGGCGTAGATCGCCCCAGCCGAAAACGACAAGAACGACTAACGCGGCTACCAAAAGATATTATTAAAGAATTAAAAGAAACAAATTATGCAGAGCAATTTTCCTACGCACAATTATCCTACAAAGGGTGGGCTTTACAATCCCGAGTATGAGCACGATGCTTGTGGTGTTGGAATGTTGGTAAACATTCACGGCAACAAGAGTCACGAGCTGGTAGATTCAGCTTTGAAAGTGCTTGAAAATATGCGTCACAGAGGTGCTGAAGGCGCAGACAACAAGACCGGTGATGGCGCTGGTATCATGTTACAAATCCCGCATGAGTTTATTCTTCTCCAAGGTATTCCAGTCCCAGAAAAGGGAAAGTATGGTACCGGTTTGGTTTTCTTGCCTAAAGACAAGAAAAAGCAAGAGGAAATCCTCAATATTATGATTGAGGAAATCGAGAAGGAGGATTTGACTTTGATGCACTTGCGCGACGTGCCTACCAATTCCGAATGCTTAGGACAGGCTGCTGCTTCTACAGAACCTGAAATCAAGCAGGTCTTTATTACTGGCATCACAGCGGAAAAACTCGATATCTTCGAGAGAATCCTTTATATCGTTCGTAAGAAAATTGAAAACCGCGTTAAAGACAACGATTTCTATATTGTTTCTCTTTCAAGCAAGAGCATTATTTATAAGGGTATGCTTACCTCTATGCAGGTGCGTGAGTATTTCCCTGATTTGACTAACAACTATTTCACCAGTGGTATTGCGTTGGTTCACTCTCGTTTCAGTACCAACACTTTCCCAACCTGGAGCTTGGCTCAGCCTTTCCGCTTCTTGGCGCACAATGGTGAAATCAACACCATCCGTGGTAACCGTGGCTGGATGGAAGCACGCGAAAGCGTGCTCAGCAGTGAAGCGCTTGGCGATGTGAAGAAAATACGCCCTATCCTTCAGCCAGGAATGAGCGATAGTGCTTCGCTCGACAATGCACTCGAATTCTTCGTGATGAGTGGTATGAGCCTTCCTCACGCAATGGCAATGCTCGTGCCAGAACCATTCAACGAAAAGAACCCTATTGATGAAGACCTCAAAGCCTTCTACGAATATCATTCTATTTTGATGGAGCCTTGGGACGGACCTGCTGCCCTTTTGTTCAGCGACGGACGTTATGCCGGCGGTATGCTCGACAGAAACGGTCTTCGCCCTGCTCGCTACCTCATCACCAACAACGATATGATGATGGTCGCTTCTGAAGCGGGTGTGCTTGAGTTCGAACCTTCTGAAATCAAGAAAAAAGGTCGTCTGCAGCCTGGTAAGATCCTGCTCATCGACACAGAGGAAGGAAAGGTTTACTATAACGACGATTTGAAGAATGTGCTTAGCAGCGAATTCCCTTATCGCCAGTGGTTGCAGTCCAACAGAATTGAATTGGACAACTTGAAGAGCGGACGTAAGGTCAGCAACGATGTTGAAGACTATGACCGTAAGTTGCGTCTCTTCGGCTATGCCAAGGAAGATATCTCTCGCACAATCATTCCGATGAGTCTGACTGGTGCTGAACCTGTGGCTTCAATGGGTAACGACACTCCTTTGGCTGTAATCACTGAAAAACCTCAGGTTTTCTTCAACTATTTCCGCCAACAGTTTGCTCAGGTTACCAACCCTGCGATCGACTCTATTCGTGAGGAATTGGTGATGAGCCTTACCGAATACATCGGTGCGGTGGGAATGAACATCCTTTCTCCAAGTGGTGAACACTGCAAGATGGTGCGCTTGCCTTACCCAATCCTTAACAACACTCAACTCGATATCCTTTGTAATATCAGATATAAAGGTTTTAAGACCGTTAAGTTGCCAATCGTGTTCAATGTGGCTGATGGCGAAAGCGGTTTGAAACGTGCGATTGATTTGCTTTGCAAGAAAGCGGAGGAAAGTGTTGATGAAGGTGTGAACTACATCATTTTGAGCGACCGCGACATTAAGGAAGGCGAGGCAACCATCCCTTCATTGTTGGCAGTGAGCGCAGTTCACCATCATTTGATTTCTGTTCAGAAACGTGTTCAGACTGCTTTGATTGTTGAAAGTGGTGAGGTGCGCGAGGTGATGCACGCTGCTCTGCTCCTTGGCTACGGTGCTTCTGCTTTCTGCCCTTATATGGCATACGCAATCATCAGCGATCAGGTTAAGAAAGGCGAAATCAAAGAAAACTACGAGGCTGCTGAAAAGAAATACATTAAGGCTGTATGTAAGAGTTTGCTTAAGATTATGGCGAAGATGGGTATTTCTACCATCCGCTCTTACCGCGGCGCAAAGATATTCGAACCAATCGGCTTGAGCGAAGACTTGCTCAACAGTTACTTCGGCACAAGCATCTCAACTATTGGTGGTATCGGTTTGAAGGAAATTGCCAAGGAAGCCATACGTTTCCACAACAACGCATTCCAGCCTAAGCAGATGAGCCCTGTGCTCGAGCAGAACGGTATGTTCTCATACCATAAAGATGGTGAGGATCATGCTTGGAATCCGGAGACAATCGCTACTTTGCAGCTGGCAACCCGCTTGGGCGACTACAACAAGTTCAAGCAGTTCAGCCACTTGGTGGATGACAAGGCTACTCCTATTTTCATCCGCGACTTCCTCACTTTCAAGAAAAATCCTATCGATATAGAAAAGGTCGAACCTGTAGAAGAGATTGTTAAACGCTTTGTTACAGCGGCCATGTCGTTCGGCGCAATCAGCAAGGAGGCTCACGAAGCGCTTGCTCTTGCTATGAACAGCCTCGGCTCTCGCAGCAACACCGGTGAGGGTGGTGAAGATAGCGAACGCTACCACAGCACCGTAGATGGCATCTCTCTCTCAAGTAAGGTTAAGCAGGTCGCTTCTGGTCGTTTCGGCGTCACTACCGAGTATTTGGTAAATGCGGAGGAAATCCAGATTAAGGTGGCTCAAGGTGCTAAACCGGGTGAAGGTGGCCAGCTCCCTGGCTTTAAGGTGGACGAAGTAATCGCTAAGACCCGTCACTCTATCAAGGGTATCTCCCTCATCTCTCCTCCTCCTCACCACGACATCTATTCTATCGAAGACTTGGCTCAGTTGATCTTCGACTTGAAGAACGTCAATCCAAAGGCTGCTATCAGCGTTAAATTGGTGGCTGAAAGCGGTGTCGGCACTATCGCTGCCGGTGTGGCTAAGGCGAAAGCCGATCTTATCATCATCTCTGGTGCGGAAGGTGGTACTGGTGCTTCTCCTGCTTCTTCAATGCGTTTCGCCGGTATCTCTCCTGAAATCGGCTTGAGCGAAACTCAGCAGACTCTCGTGGCTAACAGCCTTCGTGGTCAGGTTCGCCTGCAGGTCGATGGTCAGTTGAAGACTGGTCGAGACATCGTTTTGATGGCTATGCTCGGTGCCGAGGAATTCGGCTTCGGTACCACAGCGCTCATCACTCTCGGATGTGTGATGATGCGTAAATGTAGCAGCAACACCTGCCCTGTGGGTGTGGCTACTCAGGATCCTAAATTGCGTGAAAGATTCCGTGGCAATTATAAATATGCTGTGAACTACTTCAAGTTCTTGGCGCAGGAGGTTCGCGAATACTTGGCAGAACTCGGTTATACTAAGTTGAGCGACATCGTAGGCCGCACAGACCTTATCGTTCGCAAGCCAATCGATGAAAATAAGAAGGCTGCCACAATGAACTTCGACCGTCTTCTCCATCGCGTTGACAACAACGCTGCGATCTGCAACAAGACCACTCAACTTCATGAACTCGATCGCGTGCTCGACCGTGAAATGATTGAAGAGTCTAAAATCGCTTTGGATGAAAAGAAGGAAGTCAGCCTCAACTACAGCATCAAGAATACCGACCGTGCCGCTGGTGCGATGCTCAGTGGCGTTGTCGCAAGCAAATATGGACAGGAAGGCCTTCCTGAAGAGACCATCAATGTTCGCTTCAAAGGTTCTGCCGGTGAAAGCTTTGGCGCTTTCCTCACCAAGGGTATCAACTTCAAGTTGGAAGGCGAAGCCAACGACTATGTCGCTAAAGGCTTGAGCGGTGGCCGCATCGCCATCATCCCTCCAATCAGAAGCAACTTTGCTGCTGAAGAAAACATCATCTGTGGCAACACAGGTCTCTATGGCGCAACAAGCGGTGAACTTTACATCAATGGATGTGTGGGTGAACGCTTCGGTGTTCGTAACTCTGGTGCGATCGCTGTCATAGAAGGTGCTGGTGACCACTGCTGTGAATACATGACCGGTGGACGTGTGGTTGTCCTCGGTGAAACCGGACGTAACTTCGCCGCTGGTATGAGTGGTGGTGTGGCTTACGTTTGGAACAAGAATCAGAATTTCGACTACTTCTGCAATATGGATATGGTGGAACTTGGACTTATCGAAGAAACAAGCTACCGCAAAGAACTCCACGAACTCATTCGTCAGCATTACCTCTACACAGGTTCAAAGGTGGCGCGTATGATGCTCGACGACTGGAACCGTTATGTGGAAGAGTTCATCCAGATTGTGCCAATCGAATACAAGCACGTTCTTCAGGAAGAACAGCTTGCTAAGTTGCAGCGTAAGATCGCCGATGTAAGTCGCGACTACTAATCTTCAACTGATGATTGGACTTTAAGTTTTTTTACAAACTCTTTAAAAAGTAGAAGAAAATGGGAAATCCTAAAGCATTTTTAACAATACCAAGACAAGAGGCTGGTTACCGCCCAATTGAAGACCGTATCGCCGATTTCGGCGAGGTGGAACAGACCCTCAACGAACACGATCGTATGTTGCAGGCAAGCCGCTGCATGGACTGCGGTGTTGCTTACTGTCACTGGGCTTGTCCGCTTGGCAACAAGCAGTTTGAATGGAACGATTCTTTGTACAAAGGCAAATGGGAACAAGCTTTCCAGGAATTGTCTATCACCAATGATTTTCCTGAGTTTACTGGACGTATCTGTCCTGCTCTCTGCGAAAAAAGCTGTATCCTCAATCTCAGCTGTGGCGAACCTACCACTTGCCGTGAAAACGAGGTGGCTATCATTGAAAAGGCTTTCGCCGAAGGTTATATTAAGCCCAATGTGCCTACTGAAAGAAACGGTAAGAAAGTGGCTGTCATCGGTGCAGGTCCTGCCGGCCTTTCAGTCGCTTGCCGCTTGAACCAGATGGGTTACACAGTGGCTGTTTACGATAAAAACGAAGCCATCGGTGGTCTGCTCCGTTTTGGTATTCCAAACTTCAAACTCAATAAATCAATCATCGATCGCCGTCAGCGCATTCTCGAAGCCGAAGGCATTGAGTTTAAGTTGAATCAGGAAATCGATATCACTAAATTGCCTGAAGGCTACGATGCATATTGCGTATGTACAGGTACTCCTACCGCACGCGATTTGAACATCCCTGGCCGTGAATTGAAAGGCGTATATTTGGCGCTTGAAATGTTGAGCCAGCAGAACAGAGTCCTCGCTGGTCAGTCTTTCAGCAAAGATGAGTTGGTTAATGCGAAGGGCAAGCGTGTGCTTGTGATTGGTGGTGGTGATACAGGCTCAGACTGTATCGGTACTTCTCACCGTCAGGGCGCGATCAGCGTCACTCAGATTGAAATCATGCCAAAACCTCCTGTAGGTGAAAACCCTGCTACTCCTTGGCCAAACTGGCCTGTGATCTTGAAGACTACTTCAAGCCACAAAGAAGGTTGCGATCGTCGTTGGTTGCTCAATACCAACAAGTTTATCGGTAAGAACGGAAAACTTACTGGAGCTGAGGTTGAGGAAGTTGAATGGCTTCCAAACCCAGATGGCGGTCGCCCAATCATGCATCCAACTGGTAAAAAGGAAATTATTGAATGTGAAATGGTGCTTTTGGCTATGGGCTTCTTGAAGCCTGAACAGCCTAAATGTGCTGAAAACGTATTCTTTGCTGGTGACGCCGCTTCCGGCGCGAGCCTTGTGGTTCGAGCTTTGGCTTCCGGACGTAAGGTGGCAAAGGAAATCGATGCATTCTTGAAAAAGTAAATCCACTATTACCATTTTATCAACCTTAATACACCAAAAGAATTATGTGTGGAATAGTCGGAGCTTTTAACTTGAAAGCAAGTGCACAGCAACTGCGTCCCCAGTTGCTTGAAATGGCCAAGAAAATCCGTCACCGCGGACCAGATTGGTCGGGTATATATTGTGGCGAAAAAGCGATTTTGGCCCACGAACGTTTGGCTATTGTTGACCCTCAGTCGGGGCAGCAGCCTTTGTTCAGCAAAGATGGCAAGTTGGTACTCGCTGTAAACGGCGAAATCTACAACCATCAGTCTATTCGCGATCGCCAGACTGATTATGAATTCCTTACTAAGAGCGACTGTGAAGTGATTCTCTCTCTCTATCGTGAGAAGGGTGTCAACTTCTTGGAAGACTTGAACGGTATCTTTGCTTTCGCTCTCTACGATGTGGAGAAAGATGCGTACCTTGTTGCAAGAGACCCTATCGGCGTTATTCCATTGTATATGGGACACGACGAGGCAGGCACTTTCTATGTGGCTTCCGAATTGAAAGCCCTCGAAGGTTATTGCACCGATATCCAGGTTTTCCCTCCAGGATATCTTATCTCCAGCGAAAATGGCGGCAAACTTGAAAAATGGTATCACCGCGACTGGGAAGACTATGCGGCTGTGAAAGACAACAAGAGCGACATCGATGCGCTCCGTGCTGCACTTGAAGATGCTGTTAAGCGTCAGTTGATGACAGACGTGCCTTATGGCGTTTTGCTTTCCGGTGGTCTCGACAGCTCGGTTATCTCTGCTATCGCAAAGAAGTTTTCTGATATCCGTGTGGAAAGTGAAGGCACCCAGCGTGCATGGTGGCCACAGCTCCACAGTTTTGCCATTGGTTTGAAAGGTGCGCCAGACTTGAAGGCTGCGCAGGAGGTGGCCGACGCGATTGGCACTGTGCATCATGAGGTGAATTTCACCATTCAGGAAGGTGTGGATGCGCTCCGCGATGTGATCTACCATATCGAAACCTACGATGTTACCACTGTCCGCGCTTCTACTCCAATGTATTTGCTCGCCCGTGTCATCAAGTCAATGGGTATCAAGATGGTGCTTTCTGGTGAGGGTAGTGATGAGATTTTCGGTGGCTATCTTTACTTCCACAAGGCTCCAAACGGTGAGGAATTGCATAAGGAGACCGTTCGCAAACTCAGCAAGCTTTATCAGTACGACTGCTTGCGTGCCAACAAGAGTTTGGCGGCATGGGGTGTGGAAGGGCGTGTGCCTTTCCTCGATAAGGAATTCCTCGATGTGGCTATGCGCCTCAATCCGGACAGCAAACTCAGCGGTCGTGCCGGTGAAGGACGTATGGAGAAATGGATTCTTCGTAAGGCTTTCGAAGACTACTTGCCAGAACATATCGTATGGCGCCAGAAAGAGCAGTTTAGCGACGGCGTAGGTTATTCTTGGATCGATTCTTTGAAGGAAATCGCAAGCCAGCAGGTTACCGACGAGCAGATGGCTCACGCTGCTGTGCGTTTCCCAATCAATACTCCAAACACAAAAGAGGCTTACTTCTATCGTAGCATCTACAGCGATTTGTTCCCAAGCAACGCTGCTGCGCTTACGGTTCCTTTTGAGGCTTCTGTCGCTTGCAGCACTCCTGCGGCTATCGCATGGGATGAGAGTTTCAAAAACTCGCTCGACCCATCAGGACGCAGTGTTCGTGGCGTGCATGAACAGGCCTACAAATGATTTTTGTGAAGCCTATCAGTTGATTTGAAATCATTACCTATATAATGTCGATAGACATTATGATGCGTGGAGATTCATTATAAAATACTGCTGCCCATATATCTCCTTTTGGGCGATGTAGGGTGGTCAGTGTTATTTGTTTCTTGTCGTGAGCGGGGTGGAACGTGAGTTTCGCTCCGCTTTTTTTTATTTTAGTCGTCTTAGAAGTTGTTTAAATTTTTGTTGGAGATTTTTATAAGGGATTTTTCAGGATGTTTTGAAGGAAATCTGAAAGGAGCAATGGATGCCCATTGTGACTGAAGATTCACTCAAA
>JAGHUM010000017.1 GCA_018064855.1 Candidatus Physcocola equi | reverse complement strand
TTTGAGTGAATCTTCAGTCACAATGGGCATCCATTGCTCCTTTCAGATTTCCTTCAAAACATCCTGAAAAATCCCTTATAAAAATCTCCAACAAAAATTTATACAACTTCTAATACATAAAGATCATGGAAAGAATTAAAAACTATTTGCAATACTTTGGTATTGCGGTCATCATCATTGGCATTTTTGCCGGTATTCGCTATTTGGCTCTTGAATTTGCGGCCGTAAGATGGACATTGACAATTCTGATTTGTTCAGCCATCAATCAAGGAGTAAGCATACCTGAATTCGTAACATTCACACTCATCGCACAAATATGCCTGAACTACCTTGTTGCAGGCTTCTTTTTTGGTTACGGCAACATAAACGGCTTAATTTCCGATCATTGGGTTGGTTTTCTCATCTCCGTTGTCGTATTGTTATGTTTGTTCATATATATAGATATCCACAACCTCAAGAAACAGAAGTAATCGTCAAATAATCAAATCTATAGTAGCAAAACTGGCACAAACACATATCAAGAAACCTTCAAAAAACTTTAGTAAAAAGAATTGCGATTGCTACCATTTAGTTTAAAACTCAAAAAAAATAAGTGATATGGAAAAGACAGCATTTCAAAAAGGCGACATCATCAAAAGTTTTCGTGGATTATACTGGCATTTCGGCGTGTACGTTGGTGATAGCAAAGTCATTCATTTCAGTTCGGGCACGAGTAACGAAATGAACCCACTAACAGCAGACATCATCTGCAGCAGTCTTGAAGAATTCACCAAAGGCGACCATACCATAGTGGACTTTAAAGAACGCAGTGCGTTCACAAAGGAAGAAATCGTAAGCAGGGCTAAAAAGATGTTGGGAAGCCAGTTGGGAAGTTATGATCCATTCACCAACAATTGCGAACATTTTGCCAATTGGTGCAAAAACGGCAGAGCAGTATCACATCAGTCGGAAGTCATTGCTAAGACAAATACTTTGTTGGGCATAATCTACGAAACGAGAAGGAAACAAACTGAAAGATGCTATAACAAGGCGGAGAAGAATCCTTCAATCTTCTGTTTGATAAGCGATATTCTCGATGTTGAATAAAGACAAAAACAATGTAAGTAACTCACAATTTGACCAATAAACCACAAAACACGGGGAAAAAACCGTCTGAAAAAACTTCAATTCCTAGTAAACGTAAACCAATAAACACAACATTACATGAAGAAAGTTTATAATTTGCTCTTAAACTTCAGAAATCCCGTATCTGTTTTCCACCACATGGACCGTGACACACGCACTTTGATCGCAGCCGACATCATCACCCTCTTGCTGGGTGTGTTGTCGGGGCCGACCATGACCAAAGCCCTAACTGCTGGCGTAACCGAAAGTGACCTTGCCACTCGCGGATTCGTGGGTATTGTCTGCGGATTCCTTCTCAACCAGTTTTGGGTGAAGAACCTCAGAGACAAAATGCTGAACTACTACCTGCCTTTTTGCTGGACAGAGAGCTTCCTGACAACTGGTCTGGTGGCGTTCCTAATCGTAAACGGATGGAACCCGATTGTTTACCTATGGGGAACGATACTCTACGGCTCGTTTATTTCGAAGGTTGTCGGCAAACTGACCCTGGCGTATTCCAACCAACTGTGGAAGGGCAGGAAGCGTGAAGACAGGACCAACGACATCACCTATATCAAGATGGTGATAGGCATGCTGGGTTCGGGCATCGTGATGGTAGGCATTGTACCAACAATAAACCAGGCGCTCGTTTTATGGGGCGTCTCTGCCCTACTCGACGATACCGGCTGGATGATTGTCTATTCAAGGAACCGGACCTTTCTGGATAAGGCTGTAATGGAGACGGAGAAATAAAAAACTCCGTCTAAAAAGCCGTCGAATCTTAGTAAGTGAACCAATAAATGAATACGAATATGGAAAACAAAGAAATGAAAAGAAACAACGTGAACGCCAAAGCAACCCCATGGGCAGAAGAACGCTTCGGCTTGTTCAAACTTGACGACGCTACCCTACTGAAGGAAAGCCAGAAGCAACTCGGTATGGCCAAAAGCTACATCGACGAGCTGAAAGACACCATCAGTAAACAGCAACTGCTCATCCAGCAATTGCAGAAGGGCGAGAACAAAGATTTGCGAAAGGAGATAAAGAAAGATGACCTCTACCAGCAGATTCTGAACGAGAACAAGGCATTACGCGAGAAAAACAAGCAACTGAAAGCGGCTTACGACATTGCCTTGTCGAGGTTGTACCAGGCTGAAAAGAATGCAAATTGCGCATAGCCTAACCTCAAAACATTAATAATCCTAAATTAGTTAAATCTTAAATCAAACAAATATGGTACAAGTTATTATCCAGTTAGCAAAAACATTACTCATCACTTACGCAGCAACAAAGGTTGTCAAAATCATAGCCGAGAAAGTTGGTTGTGATGAGGAATTCGTAAGAAAGACTTTGAAAGAATATGGGTTGATATAATAACCCAGTTGTGTCTATATGCGTTACTAATCAATGTCACAGTAAAAAGGGATGTTACCTTTTTTTGGGTTAGCCAGTTGATGGCTAACTTTTTTTCCACCTAACAGTTAGGCACACCCGCGATAGCGGGTCAGCACCCAAGAAGGCAGTCCACCATTACGGCAGACTGCCTTCTTTGTTTAGAGTTTACGGAATTTCCTCATCGTACCATTCCATGTAATAACTTTGGTCATTGTCTTCACATTCCTGTTTCCATTCTTTGCTTGAAAATTCAGTGTGAAGGCACTCGTCACTGAAATAGTATCTGCGACCCATATCGTAGCAATACCCTTCTCGCATGTAAACATCCAATTCAAAACTCGGCTTCCCCCTTAACTTTGTCGCGAACACAAAAATTTAGAAAATATGGCAAGCGAAAAGAAAATGTGTCAAATACGTGATGCGTACGAGGCGAACAAGGACAAGGAAGGAGTGACCATCTCCAAAATCTGCAAACAATCGGGTGTGCCGATAGCGGAATATGTCGACTGGCTTACGTTGCAGGCGAAACCCAAACTGGTTCCTGTTGAAATTGTCGAGCATGAGCAAACACCAGCACC
>JAGHUM010000099.1 GCA_018064855.1 Candidatus Physcocola equi | reverse complement strand
TACTTTCCCTTATCGATAAGTTCGACGATTTTGTCGAGTTTATCGGTAATATCCACCATATAGTGACGAGACGGTATGCAATTTCCTGTCGTGTTGAATTCTTTTGCCATGACGATTTTGGTGTTTATGGGCGGACCCTCCTAAATCCTCCCTTAAAGGGAGGACTTGCGAGGTAAATCCATGAGTGGTCCTTAAAGTCCCTTGCAAAGATACAATTTTTTGTTTAAGGGGTTAAAAAATTAAGGAATTAAAAGCTTTAGGGGGTAAAGAGGTGACACATTATTCCCGGTGTAGAGTTTGTCATTTAAGCATTTGGTTACTATCTTTGTGAATAGGAAAGAAACTAAAACGCAAATTCTAACCACAAGACCATACAATGACACAAAAAATAGAAGTTTTTGTAAGCGAAAAAAAGAAGTTTTTCGGCAAGGAACTTGATTTTGATCCGTTTATCATGACCTACATCGTAGAGAATTGTTTCGGGAAAGACAACATCAGCAACATGAGGCTTATCCGAAACTATTTTCACTGCGACGTCTGCACAGACGAAAGCGACGCAAAGGTGATGAACACAGTGAAAAATGAAATACAGAAAGCTAATCCCACACTTGTTTTTCGTGAAACGAATCAGGGAAGAGGCTCCTGCTCCATTAACACCTCAATGGGGTCGCTCATCCGCGTTACAAACATGACAGACGCCAACGAGACTGACGACACGGATGATGAAGAGGATGAAAAATCGGAATCGGTCAACGAAGAAGAACTCAAAAGAACCCTCGGAAACATAAAATCGCTGATAGGATGGGAAGACTTGAAGAGATTCGCAACGGAAACGCTTAAATGCCGGGACGATATCTTCAAACACCAAACCAGACTCCACTTTATGGAGCAGAATTATCTGATAGCCGTCAACGGTGGCTGCGGTTTCACTCACGGCACAATCAAAATGGCGGAATTTCTCCACTGCATTAAACTCACCACAAAAAAAGACTGCTATGAATACATCATCGGAGACAAGACAGAAGGTGAGAAAACATCGGTGGACGACATCCGCAAAATCATAGAAGATGAAGACAACTACGGCGATGTGATGACATTTGACATCAGCGCACTCATGTCGAAAGACAAAGAGGGCGATTTACGTCATTTCATTATCGCACTCGAACGCAAAACCGTCTATTACACCTTCATCTTCCGCATTCCTTATGTAGAGCCAAAAGAACTGAAAAGAATCGAAAGCATACTGAGAGACGTTCTACTAATCAGGACATTTATTGTACCTCCTTTTAACAACGTCCAATACCAAGAAGCGGCGAGAAGGCAACTGAACTATTACGACTTCCAGGTTGAAGATGATGTTTGGCCAATCTTCGACGCCCGCATCCGCGAAGAGAAATCGGACGGCAGTTTCTATGGTTTCAGGACCGTCAACAAGATTGTGGATGAGATGGTACTGACCAAGCACCTCATAGAATCAGAAAAGAAAGAGAACAAAAGAAACGCTGTCATATCTGCCAGTGACATGGCAAAACTGTCGGAAACCTACGGACAAAACGAAACCGACGCTTTTGAAGAACTCGACAGCATGGTGGGCATGGAGGATGTTTCAAAAAGACTTAAAGAAATCGTGGCGCAAGTGAAACTCTCCATCAAGAATGAGAAACTGGAACGACCTTGCATGCACATGCGTTTTGTGGGCGCTCCTGGCACGGGGAAAACGACCGTGGCGCGCATCGTAGGCAAGATTTTCGCAAAAGAAAGACTGCTGAGCAACGGGCATTTCATTGAACACGGAGCACGCGACTTCTGCGGACAGTATATTGGGCAAACCGCCCCCAAAACCAGTGAGATATGCCGAGACGCCTATGGCTCCGTTCTTTTCATTGACGAGGCCTACGACCTGTATCGAAGCACGGAAAACAATGATAGCGACTACGGACGGGAAGCCCTCGCTGTGCTGATTGCCGAAATGGAAAACCACAGAGACGACATGGTGGTCATCATGGCTGGCTACAAAAAAGACATGGACAGACTGATGCAAGGCAATCAAGGACTTGCCAGCCGCATACCATTCACCATCGAATTCAAATCTTACACGAAAAAACAATTGGTGGAGATATTTATGCGAATGGCAAAGAAAAACTTCAAATGCGCAGACGATTTGGAGAAAGAGGTCGCCAAATTCTTCGAACAGATTCCTCAGGAAGAGATTGATACGGAAACATTCTCAAACGCACGCTACGTGAGAAACCTTTACGAAAGAACCTGGTCGAAAGCAGCCATGCGCATCCACATGGAAGGCAGCAGCAACATCGTGCTGACAGTTGCCGACTTCAAACTTGCTGTTCAAGACAAAGACATCAGCTATTTCTCTGTGAAGAAAGAACGAAACAAGGTTGGTTTCAGATAAAATCACACAGCCGGCAAGGAATAAACACCTCATTTGGACTCTAATGAAGAAAGTAAAAATCACAGCCATCCGCAAAATCCAACACAACGATCTGATGGCAAAATATGAGAACCCCATAGAGCACACTTGTGATGTGTGTGAGGGACAATCGTGGATCAGCGAAGAGGGAAAATGCCCGCAAGGACTATGCCCCGAAGCATGGAAAACCATGCGCGAATTTGTGGAGGCGCTCGCAAGAGGGGAAGGCAACTTCTATGACGGATGGATGAAGAACCCTTACAGCGCCATGATCAGCTGCAACGACGGATTCCGTCCGGTAAGTTTTTATATTGAAACGGTAGATTAATAACACCAGTCTTCACAAAGCACCCTTGCAACAACAAAAAAATCGTGAACAGCGGAATGTCATCATAATACATTCCTTGTTCACGATTTCTTATTTTACGCCAAATAAATTCTTATTTCACAAAGCCCGGTTCCGGGAAATGCATGCCCAGCATCACACTACCCTTTTCCTTAGCGTATGAGATGAATTTTTCTCTTGATTTCACCGCATTTTCAGGGTCCATGTCATAAAAGGCACAAAACTCTGGATGAGCCATCTGCAAAGCGAGTCCGTGGAACAAATCTCCCACAATCAAGAATTTTCCAGCCTCAAATACGGTATGCCCTGGAGTGTGTCCCTTGGCGTCTAAAGCCACAACACCCACAGGCAAAGTATCGTTGAACTCAAACAAGACCATATTGTCGGCATAGAGTTTTGCGAAAGCGACCTGCATTTGATTCTTGTCTTCTGGCATATTCATCCACGCATCGTATTCTGCTTTGGCGACATACACTTTGGCATTCGGAAACACTTTCTGTCCGTTAGCCATCAGCCCTCCAATATGATCTGGATGCAGATGTGTCAAATAAACTCTATCCAGCGTTTCCGCTTTCACGCCCAAAGAATCGAGAGAAGACAACAGCAAGCACCCTGGCATGCCCAAACCAGCATCGAAAAGCACATTAGCGGTATCGCACTGCAAGAGCACCGCACTCATGGAAGAAGGGATACCATTGGCAATACCAAGGCTGTCGATCAAACCGGCAGGGACTTCTCCAAAAAGTTTCAGCTCATTGTTCTTTCTTGAAGCATTATCGCGAATCCAGGAAACCTTATATCCGTCTATTTTCAAGCTGCAAATGGTGCTGTCCGCATTCATATAGACGGTATCTGCAGCAGTACATTCCTGCTGTTTCGCCACTGCATCAACAACAGAATTTTCCGGTTGAGAATGTTGGCATGCTGCCGACAAAAAAGCCGCTGCCAAAAGCATAAAATAACGCATAACTGTATGTTTAAGGGTTTACCTGATTCTTTTATTTCATAACTTGTCTTGCAATAAAGTGCAGACGGTTTTGCACGTTCACTTCCGACACTCCCCCATCGAAGTCAAGGAAAAGCAGATTGAGATCCGGATAAAGGTCTTTCACACGTTTCTCAATGCCTTTGGAAATGACGTGGTTGGCAATGCAGCCGAAAGGCTGCAGACTGATGGCCGCCTTAATTCCGTGCTCGGCAAAGAAAGCAAACTCTGAAGGAATGAGCCACCCTTCGCCAAACTGAGCAGCCAAACTCACCATTTGACTTGCTTTTTCCGCACTCTTGTCGATGTTTTCCAAAGGCATATAGTAACGGAAAGCTCCCGCCGCTTTGTCGATCTTCTTTTCTATGCCCGACAAGAACTTATGGCCAATAGACTGCAACAGTTTTGACTTCCATGTGCGTTTTTCGTCCAAATACGATTTGCTGTTGAACTTAGCATTAGGGAAATACTGGGTGAAGAACTCAGAAAGTGGAGGCACAATCGGTTCGATGCCATGCTCTACCAGCCATTCCACCACATGCTGCTGTCCGTAGTTGTTATACTTGATGAAGATTTCCCCCACCACGCCGATTTTCGGAGCGTCTTTTGTTTCGGTGATTTTTCCGAATGCCACAGCCGCTTCTGCTAACAAATCCACCAGTTTTTTGGATTTATTCTGCCAAACGAGTTGAACACCTCGCTGGATGAATTCATCCCGCAGGCGTTTGGCTTCGCCTTTCGTTTTTTCACGGACAGCCGCCGCATAATAAATCTTGGCTATCGCATCGCTGAAATAGACCGCATAGATTGCCGCCATCGCACCTTTCTTCGCCTTTGGCTGGAAACCTGGCTGTTCGTTGATCGTGTTCATGATAGAAAGCGAAACAACCGGAATGTCGGCATAACCGGCCTCCACCAACGCCTTTTTCATCAGTGCGATATAGTTGGTAGCACGACACTGTCCACCCGTCTGGGTGATCGCAAATGCTATGTTTTTCAGGTCGTAGTTGCCGCTTTTTATGGCCTTGATGCAATCGCCCACCACCAAGGTGGCAGGATAACATATTTCATTGTTGGCATATTTCAAACCGTATTCGGCAGAGAGCTGATCGCTTGGTGGCAACGACACCACTTTTTCACCCATCAAACTGAAAACCGGTTCAATGAATGGAGAAATATAGTCGGAGAAGTAAGGCACATAAATCGTTTTACCCTTGTCGGACGGCATATAGGTTGCTGTCGATACAAAAGACTTTGGAGACTTACGTTCCTGCTCCTTGAATTTCAAACTTTCTATGAGTGAGCGAATGCGGAGTTTCAGAGAGCCCGCATTGTTCACATCGTCCACCTTCAACACCGTATGGGTTTTGTGCGCACGATGCAGAATGCCCGACACTTCGTCGAGGATAAAGGCATCAGGGCCACATCCGAATGACGTAAGTTGGACAAAATAGACATTGTCTTCATTGTTGTTGGCCACCCACTGCGCCGCTTTCACCACTCGGTTGATATAAGTCCATTGCGGAATGATATTAACGTCGGTCAAAGGTTCAGCCGATTCGCTTCTCACGATGTCTTCCGTCACCACGTCAACACCAAACTGTGAGATTATCTCAGCCACCTTGTGCTGCACCAGAGAGTCGGTATGGTAAGGTCGGCCAGCCAGCAAAATCAGCATACGCCCCTCTTTCCTTGCATTCTTAACGAGGTGGTCTGCCTTTTCATGCAACAAATTCACATACGCATTTTGTGCGAGAATGGCAGCCTCAAATGCTTGATTAAACAACTTGTCGGAATAGTTTTTCTTCAATACAGACTTCAAATATTCCTTGCATTGTTTTTTCAGCAAATCCTGGTCCTTGAAGTTGATGACAGGAGCGTCTAAAGGAATGCCGAATTTAGATTCAGGGTTTATCGCACTGCGCAAGACATCCGAATAGCCGGCCACTACCGGGCAGTTGAAACTATTGTTGGTATTCGGATCCTGCATTTCATAGACCACATAAGGGAAAAACAGGCGATCCACCTTTTTGTCAATCAGGTCGTAAATATGTCCGTGCGCCAATTTCGCAGGGAAACATATATTATCGGCCATCACCGTATTCAGCCCACGTTCATACATCTTGAAAGTAGAACGCTGCGACAATTTCACATCAATGTTGCATTTCGTAAACAGCGTGTTCCAGAACTGGAACTCCTCGTTCATATTGAGCACACGAGGAATACCAATAGAAAGGAAAGACTGGGCATCTTTTTCAAGTCGGATATTTCTCTTAAACACCGATTCATTCTTGAATAGACTCATATTGAATGCCTTGCGTGTCTCTCCGCCCTTGTTGGTGTAAACACGTTCACATTTATTTCCGGAATAGAAAACTTTTCCGTTGGCGAATACATTTTTCAGTACCCGGCAGTTGTTTTCACATCCTGTGCAACGGAAAGGCTCTGTGGTATATTCTTTCAAGTCGCAAAGATCAGCCAGACTTCTGTCGGCACAAGAGCCGCAAGACGCATTTTCCTTCATGCGCTTTGCATAGAGTGCGGCTCCGTACGCGCCCATCAGTTCCGGATAGTTGGAAACAGCCACACTCTTTCCGACAGACAATTCAAACGCTCGCACAACAGCATGATTGCGCATGGTGCCACCTTGCAAAACAATGTTGTCGCCCAGCTCGTCCACCGATTTCAATTTCAAAACCTTATAGAGGCAGTTTTTCACCACCGAATAGGCCAGCCCAGAAGAAATATCATCGAGCGGCGCACCTTCACGCAGCGACTGCTTCACCTTGGAATTCATAAAAACGGTACATCTTGTACCCAAATCACAAGGATTCGTGCTTGCACAAGCGCGTTTCACAAATTCATCCAGCGGGCAACCCAATGACGTAGCAAAACTATCGACGAAAGAGCCACAACCAGAAGAACAAGCCTCATTGATTTCCAATCGGTTGATTGCTCCGTCTTCCACAAAAATCGCCTTCATATCCTGGCCGCCAATGTCGAGGATGAACGACACATTCGGATTGAGTTTGTGCGCACCAGTATAGTGGGCGATAGTCTCCACCATACCATAGTCCAACCCGAAGGCTGTCTTCACCAGATCCTCTCCATAACCAATGGAGCAACTGCCACGCACCACCAACTCTCTGCCTGCCGCTTTGGCCTCCGCATAGAGTTGCTTCAGTCCCTCCTGCGCCACCTCAAGCGGACGTCCGCTGCTTTTTCTGTAAAAAGTGAAAAATATGTTATCCTCTTCATCGGTCGCCACCACTTTGGTTGTAGTAGAACCGGAGTCGATACCTATATAGCAAACATTGTTTTTCAGATCGGCCAATTCAACCTTCTTAATGGCATTTTTCTTTTTCTCCTCCAACCAAGAAGCATAATCTTCCTCCGAAGAGAAAAGAGGCTGCAAACCAGAACTTTTTCTCTCAATCTGATTTGGCAACGATTCGAAATAGGAAATATATTCCGACAAGGTCTTGGCAGGAGTTGACTCCTGAGCCGACAAACTGGCGCCCCAAGCAGGGACCACCTGGGCATGCGCGTCAAGAATAATCTGATCTTCAGGCAGGTTCAACTTCTCGCGAACGATATTCTTCAAAGCCGGGATGAAAGCAAACGGTCCACCACAAAGGAACACATTTGGCAAAATGTCTGAGCCACGAGACAATGTGGAAAGCACCTGCGTAGCCACCGCATTGAAAATAGAGATGGCAATATCTTCGCGTTTCACATTCAGCGCGACCAGATTCTGGATGTCGGTCTTTGAAAAAACGCCACAGCGCGAGGCAATGGGGTAAATGGTCTCCGCATTGAGCGCAAGGTCGTTAAGTTCGGAAGTAGATACGTTGAGAATAGCCGCCATCTGGTCAATAAACGCACCTGTGCCGCCAGCACAGTTGCCATTCATTCGCATATCGGCCTGCATATTTTTGTTGAAGAAGATGATTTTACTATCCTCGCCGCCTATATCAATTAGGGTGCGCACTTGAGGGAACTTGCGTTCAATCACCTCCGTAGCCGCCACCACTTCCTGTGTGAAAGGAATGCCATACCGTTCGGAAAGTCCCATGCCGGCCGAGCCTGTCACCTGCATTCTTGCAGAGAAATCACCTTTTTCATCTTTCAATTTACACAAAGACGCTGACAATGTTCGCACAATGTCGGCATGATGTCGTTGGTAATCCGAATAGATGATTTCCCCCTGACTGTCGGTCACCACTATTTTCAACGTAGTAGAACCAGCATCAAGACCTATATTATAAACTGTATTGGACATTCGCAATTATAATTATTTGACCGTCAAAATTGTTGACAAAAACAACTTCAAAATACAATGTTTATATTTGAAAATAAACATGGATATTTTTGCAAAAATAACGAAAAATACAAGACAAATCGTTTTTTGTCGGCCACCAAAGAACTTTTGTTTATTAAAAAAACTTAAAAAAGACAATAAATAAGATGTAAAGCGAATAAAAACGGAGTATCTTTGCAGAGAATATGGTTCAAGAATAAACACATGAACATTTTCTCATCCTATAAAAAAAACAAAGCAAAATTTCTTTCAGCGTGGAGTTGGATTCCATCTCTGTACTTTGCAGAAGGGCTGCCCAATGTGCTCGTTTCCATCACGGCTGTTCTCATGTATAAAGACATGGGGCTCAGCAATGAAAAAGCTGTATTATACACCAGTTGGCTCTATCTTCCATGGGTAATCAAGCCGTTTTGGAGTCCGTTTGTAGATATGATTCGCACCAAACGCTGGTGGGTATTACTCATGCAGATGTTTATGGGTGCGGCATTTGCCGGGGTGGCATTCAGCATCCACACCAACTTTTTCATAGCTTCCAGTTTAGCTCTTCTTTGGCTGATTGCATTGTTTAGTGCGACACACGACATAGCAGCCGATGGCTTTTATATGCTTGGGCTCGACCTTGAACAACAATCGTTTTTTGTGGGCATCCGCAGCATTTTTTACAAATTCGCCAACATCTTCGGTCAAGGTGTGCTGGTGTTGTTTGCAGGCTACATGGAGCTTCGGTTCAACGACAAAGCGCTTGCCTGGACCATCACCTTTTACATAGCCGCCGCATTGCTCATTGCCGCCGGTCTCTATCACAAATTCATCTTACCCCGTCCTGCAAGCGACCGTCCAAATCTTCCGAGAACAACGACATCCACAGGAAAGACCTTGAGTTCTTTCAGCATCTTTCTCCGCACATTCCGCAAATTTTTCACAAAAAAAGACATACTGAAAGCGTTGCTGTTCATCCTGCTGTTCCGTCTGGGAGAAGCCCAACTGGGCAAGTTGAGCCAACTTTTCATGAAAGACCCCATCAGCGAAGGCGGGCTCGGACTAGACAACACCCAAGTCGGTTTCCTTTATGGCACCATAGGCGCCATCGCCTTGCTTGCCGGGGGCAGCATCGGCGGGATTCTGGTATCGAGAGACGGTCTGAAAAAATGGTTTTGGCCCATGATTTTCAGCATGAACCTGCCGAACATAGTTTATGTTTATATGGCAGCCACCCAGCCTTCATCCCTTCTTCTGATTGAAGCATTGGTATGTCTGGAGCAATTTGGTTACGGATTCGGGCTGACCGCATTTTTAATGTATCTGATCTATTTTTCGAGAGGCAAAGACAAGACGTCTAACTACGCCATCTGCACAGGACTTATGGCTCTTGGAATGATGCTGCCAGGCATGGGCGCCGGATGGATTCAAAAAGAGTTGGGCTACACCCAGTTTTTCATTTGGATCTGCCTTTGCACATTACCTGGTTTCCTGATAGCCGCCACCTTGAAAATAGAGAAGAACTTCGGCAAAAAAGAAAAAGAAAACAACATCATATCTTGAGGTTACTTTTTCGCCACCCACTCAAAACACCCAACAACAAGCAAAAATGGAAGAGAAAAGTTATATTGAACAATTTGAAGCAAAAATCGCAGACTCTGTTTACAACTACCTGCTGAAATGCAAAGAGGCTGACGAAATAAAACCAGACGCACCAGACATGAATGTCCGTTGGCCCATCGTTTGCCAGTCATACCTTCAAGATGGAGTCCGTGAGTTTTCCGGCTACCCCACTGTTTCACTTGGCTGGATGATGCTGACCGGCATGGCCATCACAAAGTTTTGGGACAAAGACTGGGAGAAATACTCAAAGGTGGAAGATCTCTACACCATGCTGCGCGACGTTCGCGGATACGACTGCATGGACGATTACATTTGCGAAGACATATTGAAACTATCCCCAAAAGGATGCAAAGAACTGAAGAAACTAGTGGAAAACACAGCCACCATAGCGCTTCGTGGTTTGCAATACGAGCATTTTGAGCCAGGAACACCCCTTGCGTTCCAAGCCTATGTGGCCACTCTGCACCAAATGTATTACGCAGGAGTGGCAGTTGAATTGAGAAGATTGGGATACCACATGCAGAAACTGTGACATAAATTTCCACATTTCACAAATATTTCATAATTTAGGAGAGGGGACGCACGGGCTATACATCAGTCCGACCAAAGTGCCGCCCCATTTACAAACAAAAAAACACCCTCATATTATGACAACAGACGAATTACTGATGGAGATTCAAGACACTGATGAACTCCTTTATACACAAGAAGAAGCAGAACTCATGCTCGACTACCTGGAAGCCACAAAGGAATGGGAAGCCAAAGACGATGAGGAAGAAGCACTTCGACTTGAATTGGTTGAAAAATTCGGGCAACTCAACAGTCTGATCACTGAGTACAACGACAGAATCGCCCTCACATCCGACAATGCCACAGAGCCTACCAAAGACGAGATTGCCGCATTGAAGCGCCTTTTTGACCAGATTGAGAAACTGGACTTTGAAACCAGCGACAAATACAAATTCATGACAGGCAGCAAAATGTAATTTTTCCGTCATTTTTTCTTCGTTTTATTTTGAAAGCAAAGAAATATGTCTTAACTTTGCAACGCAAAACAAAAAGATGGTGGGATTAGCTCAGTTGGTTAGAGCGTCGGATTGTGGTCCCGAAGGTCGTGGGTTCGACCCCCATATCCCACCCTCAACAATGCAAAGTAAAAGCGCTAAGAAATTAGCGCTTTATTTTTTTATACTAGTCACCAAACAAGATTTCATTCTGCTTCTTCTTCTCCTCAGCCATCCATTCTGCAGGGTTCACACCTACAAATTTTCTGAAGTTGCGGTAGAACGACTGTTCACTTGAGAAACCAGCCTTATCTGCCACTATACACATTTTTTCTGGTTCCGGTTTAAGCAAGAGTCTCTTTGAATATTCAATGCGATGGCGGTTAATATATTCAAGGAATGTTTGACCATACTTGGTGTTTATGTAGTTTGACACATAAGTACGGCATGAACCTGCCTCATTTGCAAATTCTCCAATTTTCAAGTTTTTTCTCAAGTAGATTCGTTTTTCCGTCATCAACATTGCAATCTTCCTCTCCAGTTCATCTTTCTGTTCCTTTGGATCTAATACAGGTATATTCACAACGTCATCCTTCGCATCATCCAGATACTGGCACACAGAAAATGTACGGGTGAAACCAATATAACTCAAAGCGTACAACATGACAGCAAAGGGGAGTAATGCCAGCATCAACCATTCGCTTGTAATAAAATACTGTTTGCCAATAGCATTTGCAGCCGAACTCAAGACAGAAGTAGCTACAAATGCGACAAGGAGCATCTTCACGTCCTTCGTTTCCCTCCCTTCCATATCGGCATACACATTTGCCAGTTCCTTGTCAAACTCCACCAAATTCTTATACCCCAAATAACACACTGTGACAACCTGAACGGCGAATAACACCTTTCTCACCAAATCAGACTCATCGCCAGGGAACAAAAATTTACACAATGCCACAAGCGCCCCTGGCAGAAGGCACAAAGCGACAACCTTAAATTTAAGCGGCTTTGCAGTCAGTTCGCATATGTACATATAATAAAGAGGATAAACAGAAAGTGAGCACAAAGTCCAAAGACTCTCCATCCCTACAGAAAGTCCGCCGTTGACGTACAAAGCATGGCACAGATACAGCACCACACACACAGCCAAAAAACACGTAAGAATGCGTTTAGGAGTGTCATTCTCGCGGTAGCGCAAAATGAAGACAACAAACCAGCCCAGGCATACCATAAACGGAATGGAACTTAAGAACAATCTAATCATGGTAGATTCAAGGTTTTAGAATATGAGCACAAAGGTAATACCTTTTCTCCGTTTTAGTAATAGCAATTTGACCATGATTGCCGATTTATTCCTATTTCATGCCACATTTTACGATTCTATTGTGCATTTTGTATCTTTTGAGAGTCGGATTGTATCTTTTGGCATCCGTTCGTATTTTACAAATCTTATCTTTGCAATGACAAAACAAACACATAAACAACATTATGAAAAAACATTTTTTCTTGTACCCACTTCTTGCATTTTCGTTGTGTGCAGGAACAGTTACTCTTTCCTCTTGTGAAAAAGACGATGACCCTGCTGTTGAGAACAATGATAACGGCAACAACAACGGTAACGAAAATGGCAACAACAATGAGTCCAACGAAACAGAAGACCCAGGAATAAAAGGACCTAAATGGGTATTGGTAGGATATGAAGCCACAGAATTCTCAGAACAAGACCTTATAGAGGGCAATGCAAACAAGTACAACCCTATCTATCACACAGACTCTCTGAAGATTGAAGCGACAAAAAGCATTTGCCGTGGTTTCTATTCTGAAACAGTTTTTTGTAAAGACTATCCTTGGGATGGAGGTTCTTACTTATTCCGATATGAGATTTCTCAAATACCACAGGAACTAAAAGGTGGAGACACAATATCTCTCTATTGTAAAGCGTTTTTACCAAGACATATTGGTGCAAAAGACAACAACAATGACTACGCAGAATGGCATTTTTATCACTGTTTCTGCTACGTCGACTGTAAAATCAACAACAATAAAATTCGCTCTAAAGAAGAAGATTTTGTCAAATTTAACGGCTATAATCTGCCTGTTGTAATGATGAACAACAACCAGCCAGACCTTTATGAGAATGAAGGTTACATCTACGGAGATGTACCAATGGGTAAAAAGGCTGGCGAAAAGATTAAACTGACTATTGATGCTATAAGTGGCGCAACACTTAACCTCAATGGCAAATATATGACAGCAACTTACACATACGAATGGAGAGAATAACCTGCAATTTAGAATGCTAAAACATATAATAAAGATAACTGCATGAAAAAAACATTTTTTTTGAATTTAATTCTTGCGTTTACATTATGCGCAAGTTCTGTAGCCATGTCTTCTTGTAGTAAGGACAAAGACGATGATCCTATTGCAGAGAACAAAGATAACGGCAACAACAATGAGAGTGAAAAATCAACAATCGTCGGAGAATGGTCTGGCATTAGAGAAAAAGACGAATTTAACAGTTCTGCTGATGTATTCGTTCATTTTAATTTCAAAGCTGATGGCACCTTTGAACAGACAATGCCAGCATGGGAAGAGATAAATTACGGTGAATATTCCATTTCCGGAGACATCATAACTTTCAAACTTAATTCTGTTGAGTGGCTTTGGGACAGAGGAAATGGCTACGACAACGCATACGACCAATATGGCTGTTACTGGTATCCTGACAGATTCGACGAGAACAGACAAAAATACTCAGACCCATTCGCTCAGTTTACAAAGGGATGGCCAGGCAGAGTAAACTTCAGCGCTAAATTCTCTTTCAATAAAGAAGGGAATCTGCTTTTAACATCGGTTTCAGGCGAAGGCGCAGGCTTTGGTCTTCAACTTGTCTATTACAAGAACCCTGGATTCAAGCCACAGCGCAAAGCAGAATAAGACATCCAACTATTCCAAAATCACATAATTTTGGAATTTAGTCCTTTTCAAAAGAACATTGCAGCACAAGTGTTGCAATGTTCTTTTTTTACCAAGATATCTTTTCCTATCACACATTTGCAGATATAAATCCACAGGAAAACCATTGCGAGACTATCATCGACACAAAATCAGTTTAAAGTTGAAGACCAAAAACGAGAAAAAGAATAAAAATCGTTAATTTTGCATAGAATAAAGTCTCTCCTTATAATGAAAAGATTTATAGCCAACTCAATATTTTTCCTTTTAGCAGGTTTAACCTTGACTATAGGTTCAATCAGTTCTGTTTTTGCACAAGAGACCAAACGGCCTAAAGTCGGAGTCGTACTTTGTGGCGGAGGTGCCAAAGGTGCGGCACACGTTGCAGTCCTGAAAAAAATAGAAGAGGCGGGCATTCCCATCGATATGATTGTGGGCACCAGCATGGGCGCCATTGTTGGCGGATTGTATGCCTACGGCTACTCTACCAACCAACTCGACAGTCTTCTGCGGAACCAAGACTGGATGAAACTGCTACTCAACGCAGCAGATCGCGAACAGAAGGACTTTCTGCAACGCGAAAACGAAGACCGGTATATGATCACCTTCCCTGTATTCCGACCAAAAAACAGCATGAAAGGCGGTATGCTGAGCGGAGAGGCTGTATTAAACCTGTTTGAAGCCTTAACACCCAACTGCAAAGACAGCATGGACTTTGCCAATCTTAAAATCCCGTTTGCCTGTGCAAGTTTCGACATCGTGAAAGGCAGAGAAGTGGATATGTATAGTGGTATATTGGCAAAGTGCATGCGTGCCAGCATGTCGATTCCCGGCGCATTCAGCCCCGTCCGCAACGGGAAACATGTGCTTGTTGATGGATGCATGGCCAACAACTACCCTGCCGACTTGGCAAAAAAAATGGGAGCCGACATCATCATTGGTGTGACGCTCAACAGCGAATCGGAAGAAGACATAGTTGACGCAGATGCTTTGAACGGAGGATCAGAAGTCCTATTGCAATTATTCGACGTCATCACCAACCAGAAAATAGAAGAGAACCTGGCACAAACCACAATCCATATCAACGTGGATACCCACGACTACTCTGTCGCAAGTTTTTCCACTGCGGCGATTGCCGGACTGCTGAAAAGAGGAGAAGAAGCCGGCAACAAACACATGGCACAACTGTTGGCTTTGCGAGACAGCCTTGCTTTGAACAAAGGCAAAACCGTAACCTACAACACTGGAATACCCGTTCCCAAAGAAGCCAACGACGTTATAGAATCGGCCAACGACAAGGGGGGGGCGTTCGGGATAGGATGTCGCATGGACAATGAGGAACTGGCATCGGTCCTCGTTGGTGGCCGCTACAAATTTCATTCTTCCAACAAGCCCATTTTGGGAGCACAGTTCAGACTCGGACGCAGAAGTTACGCCAACCTCAGCGGAGCCTTCGATCCTCTACCGCATTGGACATTGGCCGCCAACTACAAATTCAGTTACACAGAAAACCGACTTTATTCTCACGGCGAGAGAATTGTGGATTGGGACTTCCACGAACATTATGCACGTCTGGCCATATACCGAACATGGAAATACTTAAAACTGACCTTTGCTGCAGACTTTGAGCATCGCACATTCGACCACATGCTTTCATCCAATTTGATTTCCATATCATCCACTCGTGACATTGACACGAACTATGATGAAGAGAAAAACATCTGTTACTACACCTCGCTTCGCTTCGATAATCGAAACTCCAACATATTCCCAACCAAAGGACACTTGTGCAGACTAAAATACATCTACCAAACAGACAACGGAAGCAGTTACCAAGACAAAAACGGTTTGTCGGTCTTGGAATGGGGTTATGAACAAAACATCCCTCTCTCAGATCGCATCACACTGGTGCCATCATTCTGGGGTAGATTCATGTCCACACCTACCGTTTACCGATTGGGAGACCGGAATGTGATTGGCGGAATTGGCACATTAGGTCACTACCTTCCGCAGCAGATGCCTTTTGCCGGCATCAACCATTTTGAGATAATCAACGACAAATTTGCAGCCATCGGTACGACTTTGCGCGGACGCATCGGCAAAAACCACTATGTTTACGGCGTGGGGAATTACGGGCGTTCAAGTACCTATCTCAAAGACTTTCTTTCCGATGATAGCCTGTATGGCGCCGCTATCGGCTATGGATACAAAACACCCCTCGGTCCTATTGATTGCAACCTCAACTGGAGCAATGAGACAAAAGAATTGGGAATCTGGCTGAGTTTCGGCCATATGTTCTAAAAAACACCCAAAGCCCCCGCAAGTCTGAAACCTGCGGGGGCTTTTTTCATCTGTATTGATTTCTACTTTTGGGATAGATTGTTCAGATACTCATCGTATGATATATGACGTCCGCCCATAGATAGCAGATGCGGTGTCTCAAACTGGCAATCGACCATCAGGAATCCCTTTTCCGCCAAAGTGCGGCAAAGATGAATGAGCGCCATTTTAGACCCGTTTGGGATGACGGAAAACATACTTTCGCCCATAAAACAACGGTTGTGCACCACGCCATAGAGTCCGCCCACAAGTTCGTCGTTTTCATTCCAGACCTCCACACTATGAGCGACTCCCATCTTGTGCAACTTGGTGTAAGCCTCCATGATATCAGGTCCCAACCAAGCGCCATATTCATTAACCCTGTAATCTTCCTGATTATTGATGTCGAAGAGCGCGCAACTGGTAATCACTGATTCGAAAGCAGTGTCTATGGAGAACTTATAGATTCCCTTATTGAGCAACGAGCGCATGGAATGGGAAACGTGAATTTCCGATGGATTGATGACAAAACGATCCATGGGGCAATACCAACGCGGCAGTTCGTCACGGAAAGCGAACCAAGGGAAAATTCCCCTGGAATAAGCAACGAGCAAACGTTCCGGATTCAGATCTCCACCTGTTGCCAGCAACCCGTTTTCAAGGACTGCAGCCAAAGAAGGATGCTTCACACGGACTTCACCACGGGCAAACCGCGCCGCGAGCGAAGTCTTTGGATCGGGGAACCAAGAAACGTCGTCGGTCAATTCCGGTATTCCGTCAATCTTAATCATCACATATATTATTTAAGCACCAGACTTTCGCCATCGCATCCCACGGTTGCCACCCCACCGTTATTCAAATCGCCGAAGAGGATGGCACGCATCAGCATAGGGCGGAGTTGCGCACCAATGGCACGGTCCATTTCACGCGCGCCGTATTCAGCAGAGAAGCCTTGAGAAAGCAACAATTCGTGTGCCTCCGGCAAGAGATTGAGTTCCACTTTTTTAGCTTTCAGTTTATCTTTCAGTTGACCCAGTTTCTTGTCGAGCACCAACGAAGCCATATTGCGGTCCATATCGTGGAACAATGTGATGGCCGACAAGCGGTTGATAAATTCCGGCTTGAAAGTCTTTTTCACATTTTTAAGCATGGCATCGCTCGTTGACACACGACTGCCAAACCCAACGGTAGCCATGTGCGCATACTGTGCGCCAGCGTTTGAGGTCATAATGATCACAGCATGACGGAAGTCGGCCTTTTGTCCCTTATTGTCGGTAAGCGAGGCATAGTCCATCACCTGCAACAAGATGTTGAAAATGTCGGAATGCGCCTTTTCCAATTCATCCAGCAAAAGCACACAGTGAGGAGATTTGCGGACCGCATCGGTGAGCAGGCCACCATCTTCATAGCCCACATAACCGGCAGGAGAGCCTATCAACTTTGCCACCGTATGTTTTTCCGCATATTCACTCATATCGAAACGGATGAGCGGCACATTGAGTTCGCTTGCCAGCAATTTGGCCAACTCCGTTTTGCCCACACCTGTAGGTCCAACGAAAAGCAGACTCGCCATAGGTTTATTATCGTCGAGCAAGCCCGCACTCGCCATTTGCACAGCCTCCACCACCTGGTCAACGGCCTCGTCTTGCCCGTAGAGTTGCGCCTTGATGCGCGTATCGAGGTCGGCCAGTTTCGCCTGGTCATCCTCATCATCGGCCAGGATATTCGCCTTGCAGACTTTCGCAAGCAACTCTGCGATAAGTTTTTTGGTCACCACCTGCTTTTTCTTCCGCTTATCGGGATGCAACTGCAGCCAGGCGCCAGAGTCGTCGATAAGGTCAATGGCCTTATCCGGCAGACAACGGTTTGTAATATATTTCGCACTGCCTTCCACTGCGAATTTCACCGCTTCGGCGTCATATTTCACGCCATGATATTCCTCATATCTGTCAATCAGTCCGTTGATGATTTTTATGCAGTCTTCCACCGATGGCTCGTCTATGCCGACCTGTTCAAATCGGCGAGAGAACGCCTTGTTGCGTTCAATGGTCTTCTTATATTCATCGAAAGTGGTGGCTCCGATAAAGCGGATACTACCCTTTTCCAGATAGGGTTTCAGCATATTGGATGCGTCCATCGCCCCATCGTCGTGTCCACCTGTGCCCATACCCATGAGCGTGTGAATTTCATCGATAAACAAGATGGGGTTGCCCGATTTTTCCACACCTTCGAGCACCATTTTGATGCGTTTTTCAAAATCGCCACGGAAAGATGTTCCGGCTATGAGTCCACCCAAATCAAGAGAGAAGACTTTAGAATCCATCAGTTTTTCAGGAACCTCATTTTTCACCACCATGTCGGCCAGTCCGTACGCCAAAGCAGTCTTACCCACGCCAGGCTCGCCCAGCCAGATAACATTGCTCTTGTTTTTTCGGCAAAGCACCTGAATGGTGCGTTCCAACTCACTTTCCCTGCCGATGAGCGGATTGTGGTCTTCCACATAGTCGTTGAGACAGAGAACGAACTCTTCCCATTCCTCCCCTTTCTTATCTTTGTTCTTCTTTGCATTGATGCGCCCTTTGCTGACCAATTTACCATTTTGGAAAGTGGCAAAATAGCCTTCACCTGGGAAATCGTTTCCGTTTTTATCGGCACTATTATCTTCGCCCTCGTTTTTATCGTTATTCTTTGAAGACAATTTGAAGAGTCCCTCACCAATTTGGCGGAGTATATCTGCGATAGGTCCTTCAAAATTGTCGGATTCAGCATGGACCTCCGTGGTCTCTTCTTCCGCTTCATCATCTTCCGCTTCATCCTGAAGGTCCACTTTGAGCACTTTTTCGGCATCATAAACTTCATCCAGTTTGTTCAGCAATTCATCCTCATCGCCATTGGTGAGAGAATGAACGAGTTTGCTGGCGTGGGTGTGCTCCATCGATATCATCTGCCAGATGATATGGCAAACATCCACCTTCTGATTATCGGAGTCTTGGAGCAAAGTCTCCAGAGTCTTTGCATCCAGCATCTGAGCCAAAGTGGCAGAAAAAAGCGGTTCTTCGTCTTTGCTGGAAACCACATCCACATATTTGCCCACATAATCGTTTGCCATCTTTTGCAACTCTTTGCAAGAGTACGCTGCATCTTCGCAAAGTTCACAAAGACGCACAAAATCCTCCGTTTTGCACAATTCAAAGAACAGATGTTCAGGAGTGACGTACTCATGTTTCTTTTTCTTCGCAAAACGCTGTGCACCAGAAATTAAAGCCAAAGCCTCTTTGGTAAATATCTCTTTCTTGAATTCCATATTCATTTATCCTTTATGTGGTTCAACTTCCAATCTGAGGGGGAAATGTTCCATTTCCGCCGCCTCGTGTGCGGCGTCTCGTTTAGAGAGCGCAATGTCCAACGGATATGTACCTGCCACACCCTTTCCTGTTATGTGGACACGCCACATGATTTCCTCTGATTCAAATTCGTTTTTATGGAAAATGGCTTGCAACAACCAAACTACAAAATCCATGGTGGTTTCATCGTCGTTGAGCAAGATCACATCGAATAATTCAGGTTCGTCTATCCTAAACCTTTCCTTCACACTTGATTTCTGTTTTGCCATATCTTTGTTTTTTTTGAGTTGTGAGTCATGAGCCGTGAGTTGTGAGCTATGAGCTGTGAGCTATGAATTATGAGCAGCAAAAAGCATGCCTAAAATTCTACAACCGTAATGCCGGCACCTCCAAGTTGGACGTGCTCATCATGGAAATTCTCCACAGCAGAGACCGTTGAGAGGTATTGACGGATGAGTTGACGCAACGCGCCCGTACCCGTGCCATGCAAAATCCGGACCTCGCTCACGCCCACCATCAAGGCATCGTCTATGAAATACTGCACTGCCGCCAACGCCTCTTCACCACGCATTCCACGCAGGTCGATTTCTCGTTTGAAGTTGAGCGAGCGTTTGCGCATCTGGTCGAGCACATTGCTGCGGCTCTGCTGCTGAATCTGACGCTGGTCTTTTTTTGCCTGACTGTTGGACACCAATTCCAGCGTGTTGTATTTCACATTGAGTTTCATCTGTCCGAATGAAACCAACGCATTGTTGCCATTTACGCTAACCAGGACACCAGAATTGAGTTGCCCTTTGATACGCACGTTATCGCCAACAACAGGCTTGGCAGGTTCTTGTTTTTTTGCTTCTGTTTCCTTGCCACCCTCTGGGTTGTTTTGCTGTTGTTTGCGCTGTTGCTTGCGTGCCTCTCGTTCTTTCAGTTGAGCGATCTTTCGGTCGATGGCAGCGCTGTTTTCATCGGCAAGTTGCTCTTTAAACTGCTCCACCTCCTTGCGCGCCTCGCGAGTCTTCTCCTTTTCCGCCTGGCTTTCCTTGATTTTGCGCACCGTATTCTCAATCACAGCATTAGCCTGTGAGATAATCTGTTTCGCCTCCTCCTTGCTTTGCTTGATGACCGACTTGCGCTGCTGGGAAAGTTCCTCCAGTTCGGCGGTGTATTTAGTTTCCAGTTCCTCTATATGTTTGCTTTTCAGGCGGATGCTTTGGCGCTTGTTTTCCCAATATCGTTTATCGCGAACAATATCCTGCAAATACTTGTCCATGTTGACATAATCGGTACCAACCAGATCTTCCGCCTCTTTGATAACCGATTCGGGCAGACCAATCTTACGAGCGATATCCACCGCAAACGAGCTGCCTGGGTTGCCAATCTCCAGTTTGAAGAGCGGCTGCATCAGGTGTCGGTCATAAAGCATGGCGCCATTCACGATGCCCTCGGTGTCGGTGGCAAAGTTTTTCAAACTGTTGTAGTGCGTAGTGATTACCCCAAAAGATTTCTGGTCGTTGAAATGATGAAGCAACGCCACAGCGATAGCACCACCTATTTGCGGCTCCGTGCCGCTGCCAAACTCGTCGATGAGGATAAGCGAGCGTCCGTCGCAGTTGCGCACAAACGTTTTCATATTAGAGAGATGCGAACTGTAGGTACTGAGGTCGTTTTCGATGCTTTGCTCGTCGCCAATGTCGATGAAAAGACTGCCAAAAAAGCCCATACGGCTATTGTCGTTCATCGGCACCAGCATGCCATTCTGGCACATCAACTGCAGCAGGCCCACCGTTTTCAGGCAGACAGATTTACCGCCGGCATTAGGTCCGGAAATCAACAAGATTCTTCCTTCCGCATTGAGTTGGATAGAAAGCGGCACCACCGATTTCCCTTGTTTCTGGTGAGACAGGAATAGCAAAGGGTGTTTTGCCCCATACCATTCCAGTTCGGGCTGGTTGACCAACTGCGGAAGACAACTGCCTGTATTGACAGCAAATTTCGCCTTGGCACGGATAAAATCCACCTCGGCCAGGAAATGGAGGGAGAATTCCAGTTCCGGCACACGCGGACGCACCACATTTGTCATTTCCTGCAATATGCGCACAATCTCGCGTTTTTCCTCCGCCTGCAACTCTCTTATGCGGTTGTTGGCTTCCACAATGACCTCCGGCTCAATAAAGACCGTCTTGCCCGTTGCACTTTCATCGTGCACAATACCCTTGATGCGGCGCTTGTGGGCAGGAGCGACAGGAATCACCAGACGTCCGTCGCGCAAAGAAGGACTCACGTCTGCATCCACAATGCCATCCGCTTTCGCCTGACGCAAAATGGCGTTGAGACTGCGCGAGATTCCACTGGCTGTGTTGGCGATATTGGCTCTGATTTCCGCCAAAGCAGGAGAGGCATTGTCCTTGATTTGACCAAGCGGACTGACGATACGATCAATCTGTTTTATCAAATCGGGGAAGACAAAGACATCCGTTGCAAGGTCTTTCAGGAAAGGGAAATCCGCCGCCTCTTTTCGGTTGAAAAAAGCCACCACCTGACCGATGGTGTCTGCCGTTCGTCTCAGATCCCACAATTCCTTTTCCTCAAGATAAGTGCCGACCACTGCAATTCGGTGCAGAGGGTCGCGCAAGTCGAAATAGTAACTAACGGGAAAATCGTCGGCATCCTCAAGTACGCGCACAAACTCAGCCACGCGTCCGAGCAACGTTTTCACAAGTTCAAAGTCGTCCGAAAAAGTCATTTCATCGACCAAATCGCGTCCCATATCACTCAAGCAGCACTCTTTCACGAAGTTTCGTATCTTGTCGAATCCTAATTTCTGCTCTATGTTAAGCGGATAAATCATATTGTGTGCCTATACATTATAAATAAGTGCAAAGTTACGCATAAAGAAGATGTTTTGAAATTTTACGAAAACAATTCATGGCATATTTATCGGATATTGTGGGATGTATGTGAAAAAATCCAAATAAAAGCGTAAATTTGGACAAAAATTATGCCTTATAGGTGAACCAATCAAACATTTCATTATGAATAAACTCAAGACTTTAGTTCTATTTGTTTTCGCGGCAGTCATTGGAAACGCCAATGCCACAGACAATTTGCCAGCGGTAGTTTCTTCAACAGATAACGTACCAGCCACAACATCATCTTCAGACGCTGCACCAGCAGCGCAAAACAGCGATGTGTCAGCAGCAAACGCTTCCACGGAAAACGCACCTGCAGTAATTCCATCGTCTGAACCCGCAGTGGCGGAGAATGGCCCCATAACATACACATTAGACAATCTTCCAATCGACCCAGATGAGTTTGTCTGCAATCCAGACAGCATTCTCTCGCAGGCCACCATATCATCGCTCAACAACATCCTGCACGATTTGGAGGAGGAAGCCAAATACCAGGCTCTGATTGTCGCTGTCAACAAAATCAGTTACACCGATGTGAAACTGTTTGCCGAAAACATAGGCAATAAATATGGCGTGGGCGACAAAGACATCAACAACGGTTTAGTGATTGTGTTCGTCAAAGACATGAGAGAGATGTATATTGCCACAGGAAGCGGCACACAAGAGAAACTCTCCAACGAAAGATGTCAGCAAATCATCGACCAATATTTCATTCCTAGTTTCAAGAACAACAACTGGGATGCCGGAATGGTGTCTGGCACAAAAGCCATATACAGAGAACTTACCGGCGCGGCCGCCACAGGAGGATCGGGCAGCGGCAAATATTTCCTTTTAGGCTTTTTAGGCGTTTTCGGCTTGATCATCTACCGTGCTCTCACCAAAAAAGAGAAATGCCCTAACTGCGGAAAAGATATGGTTTATAAGCGGGAAAAAAACACCGATGAAAACGGAGCTGAGCAAACCCGCGCTTTATGGGAATGTCCGGCTTGTGGACACATTATCGAACTGGAAACGAAAGACGTTGCCGAAAACACCCCAAAAAAGAAACCAAGAACAAGAAGTTTCAATGGCGGCAAATTTGACAGCAATAGTGGTGCCGGTGGAAAGTTCTGAGTTTATCACCTATAAATCATGAAGGAGGAAACGATTCATATCGCCGGCCGCATATGTCACATCGTATCAGACGACCGGGAGGCGCAGTGTGTCATTGTCAAGCCACTTGGCGAATTTGAGCGGCTGTTGCTGGTTAATGAATGTGAGCGCATAAAGCAACTTTCCGACGTTCCGTTCACCATGTTTGCATTTGAAGTGACCGAGCAAGACCTTCGTGAAGAAGGTGTGGAACAGACCTTCAATTTCATGATTTCAGAATTAATTCCAGAACTAAAACGTCACTTCCCCACCCTCCCCTACATACTTGGAGGCTACTCATTGGGTGGGTTGTTTGCGTTGTGGTCGGCAACAAAGACTGCCACATTCCACGCCATCGCATCATGTTCTCCATCGCTTTGGGTAGATGGGTGGAATGAATATGCAGAATCGCATCCGGTCATGGCGAAAGCTGTCTATCTGAGCCTCGGCAACAAAGAAGCCAACACCAAAAAGGGAAAATTCGCCTGTGTGGCGGAGCGTGTATCTACCCAGCACCAGCGTCATACAGACCTGCTGGGCGCCGCCTGCTGCAAATTGGAAATAAACGAAGGAGGCCATTTCACCGACATTGAGTTGCGCAAGGCCAAAGGGTTTGCTTGGTGTTTGGAGGCCACTGCGCAAAATGGGAGATAAAGGAAAGCGTGAAGACATTCACTATTTCTTCGCCCAGATTATGCCTTCATATACATCCACACCGTTGACGGTCTTCCATTCAGGACATTCCTGGACGACTTTCTCCTTCAGGAACGAGAAAGTGATGAGATAGGCATTTTTCAAGCCGCGGATGTTGGCGTATTCCGACACCTGCTCTTCACCCTTGCGTTCATACTCTCTGCCGTACCATAGTTTCAGTTCTATCAGATACTCGTCGCCCGCATAGTTCACAACTATGTCCATGCGTTTGTTGTCGCGCGTTTGCGGCTCAACGTAATAATAGCCAGTTCCGTTGATGATGGGTTTCAAGAAACACAGGAACAGAAGGCGTCCCTGTCGCTCCAGGAAAGCGGCATCCTCGTCGCGGTATTCCTCTTCAATGGTCTCCTTAAAACGGCGGATCACATATTCCATGTTCAGTTTACCATTGAGGATGTATTCGGATTTGACAGGCATAATCTTTTCGTAATTCTCCCTTTGATACCTTATTGAGTAATACTCATGGAAAATCTCTTCGAAAATAGCATTATGCACGACTGCTTTGTCGTCGAAATTCCTAATGTAGGCAAACATATCGGCAAAGCGCAGGACTGGATCGGTGAGGTTATAGGGATAACTCATGCCATTCACTGATATGGAATACATGAACTTTCGCAAATCTTCATTGTTCTCCAGGTTCTTGGAAATATCGTCCGCCAATGTGTTGTCGCCCTTGATGATTACTTTCGCCGCTTTGTTCACACCATCGATGGACCAGTCTCGTTGAAATTCTTCGTGAATGAGGGAGCAGATATAACTGACCAGCACAGGATAACCTGACGTGAGTCGTCTGATTTCATCCGCTATCATTCGGGTGTCCATACCCGTATGATAGTCAGCCTCATACTCATCCAGCATCCCCTTTATTCCGTCTGCACTGAAGGTCATATCAACATTGAAACGGACTGCAACATTCCACGGCGAATTATACTTCCGCTCCTCATCGCTGCGGATTTTCAGTTTGAGGTTTTTCACGTCATAGACGCCAGCGAGAATAACGGAGTGGAAGGTGGAGTTCATTCCACATTCTGCCCTGTCGAGATATTTATTTCGGAGCAAACCCAGGAAATGGAGGAAAAGTTGATTGTCGGTGCTTTTGTCCACCTCGTCGATCATCAAAACCACAGGTTTGCTTTGACTGAGACAAAATTCAGATATGACATTTGACAAGTCTTCAAAAGTTTTGCAATTATGTTCGCTCTTCCAAAATTTTTTTTGGTCCTCTCCTATATATGAAGCCTTAGACAATTTCAAGAAAAGCCCTCTGCAGAAATCCTCCTGAGAAGAAAACATATCGCCATCGGTTTCAAAACTTATCTGATAGACAACATAATCATCTTGCAGTCTGTTCAACAGCAACTTCATCGTCGTCGTCTTCCCGAACTGACGCGCACGGTTGATGGTGAAATACTTTCCCTTATCGATAAGTTCGACGATTTTGTCGAGTTTATCGGTAATATCCACCATATAGTGACGAGACGGTATGCAATTTCCTGTCGTGTTGAATTC
>JAGHUM010000038.1 GCA_018064855.1 Candidatus Physcocola equi | reverse complement strand
GTTTTAAGAAGATCGAAGAACATCAATCGGGTGTGGAGAGGAAATGTACCTGGCTTCTTTATGTTTAACCCCATCGCTTTGGCTTCATTTTCTTCTGTGCTGTAAAGATAAAGAAAGCCATTCTTCTCATAGTAGTTAAGCGTTCTGTCTTGATTGAGTGCCTCGACAATGATAAAACGGCAACCAGTCTTGTTTTCTTCACTTCGGAACCATGCTTTTATAAAGTCCATGATGGCAGTTCCATAGCCATGCCCTCGTAAATTAACGTTTGTTCCAAGACGCCCGATAAGAACGCCAGGCCAGCGTTTTAGATTCTTTTCGCCTCCTTCAGTCACATATTCAATCTGGTCCCAATCCTCTTGCTTTAGGTTGGTAATGCGAATACTGTCGTTGGACAATGAAAAGAGCGCAACAAGTTGTTTGTCGTTCGTCAACGATTGAAAAGCGTATGTTTTGCATGCAAGTTTCCTTCCAAAAACATCGAAGTCTTTCGAGAAAAATTCGTCCAAATCATCATCACCGCAGGAGAATTCATTGCAGGAAGACAGCAGCTGTGGTGTTACCCGCACCAGGCGACAAGTGGTTAGAAGCTCTTTTATGTTCATACAGAGAGTTTACCAATTTTGTCTTTTAAAGAATTCGCTTACCAGACGGATGTTTTCCGAAATGTCATTTTTTATACTGTTCTGTTCTGCCTCAAGTGTTAAACGCTCAAAACGTTCGGCGTCCTCGCCATACAGAGTAGGTATTGGTCGTATTGCTATTGCCATAGTTGGTATATGTTTTTTGAAATTTTACACCTACCCCGCATCGACGGTCATCAAAGCCGTCAAGAGTAAATGTTTTAGTTTCATAGATTTTTGAATTTAGTTAGTTTATAAATGGTTTTTGATTTTCATTTCATGAATCAGCTCGAAGCCATGAATTCCGACGCACTCACAACTGGAACCGAGGAATATCGGAAATGGCTGGCATCACGAGTGATTATATAATCAGCATTTATGCTCATTGCAGAGAAATATTGTATGGCATCTTCCAAATCAGGATTTTCTATATTCAAGGCGTTAACCACCTCATATCCAGACAGCGGAGATATTTTGATAAATTTGCATAATTGTTTAATCTTATTCTTCAACACATCCTTGGGCATATCTTTGCGCATTATGTAGGTTATGTTTGCAACCGTCAGCGCACTCATATATAGAACGACATTACCCTCTATCGCTTCTTGCAACAGGTTAGCAGCAGAAAGTGCTTCTTGTCTGTTGGCCAGAACATCGATCACGATATTTGTATCTAAAAACAAATGCTTTCTCATATCATCTTCAATGCCTCTTCACGCGCTTTTTCACCGTTTATGTCAGCTTCTTCCACATGGCAAATCCCGCACAAACTTTGAATAGCAGGATCCAACTGTGCCAAAGGTTTTAAAACCGCCTTTGAAGTCTTAATCTCAACATTCATTTTAGGGGTGACGGAAACTAACTGTATGACAAAGTTTTTCACCTTAGTTGTAAGGTCTGCCATATCTAGTCCGTTATTTTGCGGAACATCTATTGTAAAACTCAAGGTCTGCATAAATAATATCTTTTATATGTTTCTGTCAACTACGATCTAAAACCACTACTTACCCCAAACCGACGGTCATCAAAGCCGTCAAGAGTAAATGTTTTAGTTTCATAGATTTTTGAATTTAGTTAGTTTATAAATGGTTTTTTGAGTTCGATGTAATCTACCGAATTTTAGTCTTTTTTCTTGAATTCCATCAAGTCAAAGTACATCATGCGGGTTTTCAGACGTCCTTTTACGTTTGTT
>JAGHUM010000048.1 GCA_018064855.1 Candidatus Physcocola equi | reverse complement strand
GCATAACTGTTTCTTTTACAGTACTAATATACGAAAAAAATCGCACTTGTGCAATACACAAGTGCGATAATTATCTGCGAGCAGGTTTTTCAGTGCCCTCGCAAACGCTCTGCTTTTTTTGTGCTCCCATCTCCCATCTCACGACTCACAACTCACGACTCACGACTCACGACTCATAACTCACATCTCAAAAATAAAACCTGCAAGTGCCAACCCCAGCCATCAGACCGGTTTGCAATAGATCCCCTTTGTCGTTGAAGATGCTGATGATGCTGTTGGTGATAAATCCGTTTACGTTGGCGGTGTAGATGTTGCCCGTGTGCGGATCCACATTGAACCCATAGAAGCCGTAACCCTTGCAGAGTGGGGTGGAGGAGGCGGTTTTTGACGTGAAATCGAACGTGTAAATGGCTGTTTGCGCCTCCGGATTTTGTCCGCCCACCACATCACTAGAATATAAATAATAGAGTTTGGATTTGTCCTTGTTCACATCTATATATCCGTCTGCGTTCATAAAAGGCAGCGTGATGGTGGTGTCGATGGCAGAGTCGTTTTCATTGAGGCAAACCAGACCGCAGTCGCTCCCATTCCCCCATTTGTCGTAGTGTGCATAGCTGCACCACAACTTGTTGTTCATGTCCGTTGCAAAATAACGTAGGGTGGCGTTAGATTGGGTGTGAGGAATGTGACTTGTGATGGTGTCTTTCGCCAGTGAATATGTGTAAATTGCGTTACCACTACTGATGAACAACTGTTTGTTGTGCAGAACGATATGTTCCGGATTCCCTTTTATTGGGACTTGCTTTTCTACTTGAAAATTTGTCAGATTTATTTTCGTGATGTGCCCCATGGTGTCAGTCCAGCTCGGATTCACGCAGGTTACATAAGCATAAATCCCGTTGATGGCGGCGTATCTTGGCAGCCCGATTCCAGTGGTGGCGGTTGCTGTTTCTTTACCTGTTTTTCTGTCGATATAGGCCACTTTGTCTTCATTCCCACACATCAGCAAGGCAGTATTCCCGTAAAAAGAAGCGCTTTCGATGATGGAACGCAGATTGTATCCGTTGGCTTTTGAGAAAATGTTTTGTTCGATGCTTTTACCCTCCTTCAGCAGACACACGCTGCCATTGCTTTCGCTGAAGTTTCCCATGTTGATGGTGAAGCAGTCACTTGGACAACTTACATTTAGCGTATCGTCGTTTTGGAGGTTGTCATTATCATTGCAGGAGGTGAATAAGGCTGCAAAAATGCCGAGAAAAAGAGGTCTGAACTGTATTTTCATGTGAAATTTTGTTTGTGCAAAGTTACATCAATTCGTTGTTTTTGAAGTTTATTCCCGGAAGGAATTGCTTTAGTGTGGATAAAAAATTGTTTTTTTCTTTTTTTCTTATTTGAAAATTGACTATTTTAGCGGATATTTTATAAATAGGGTTTTGAACGCTCTACGAGCAATTATATCAATACAGTATGAACAAAACATTTAATAACTTGGTTTCAAAGAGTTTGCGAAAGTTCCCTTTCGCGCTTTTGCTTTGCGCACCGGCTCTTGAAATGAACGCACAATGTGTGGTGGGTGGAACCGATTTTACCACTGAGACCACTTTGTGTAATCCTACGTTGTCAAACGACACTTTAGGTTGGTTCAGTGAGGAAGTTGGTGAAACTATCGCTAAACTTTGTAAGGGAAGTTTCTCCGATGTGGTGAATAATGTGAAGCATCAGGGTCTTCAGTCAAACACTTGCTTGTCAAATGGCACAAGTGATTCTTTTGAGGATATAGCAACCGCTGCTTCTGGCAATAAGTATGGTGCTGGTATGGGCGTCGTTGTGGGAAATGCTCGCGTTATTTCACCTTATTTTGTTGATACTAAATCTGATAACCTATTTGTTAATGTCGGAACGAGTCAAAGTGATGCGTTTTTGACATATACAGTTTCGGGTCTTCAACCAGGTAGCACCGTTTCGTTCTCGTGTGACGTTTGGAGTTTGCTTTCTCCAGATAATTTGGAAGCGGCTTTGTTTGCTATGAATAATAATTCAAGCAAAAAGACGTTGATTACCAGCATCGGAGATGGTGATACTAAAGGCGCCCTTGGTCCATTGAACTTCGGCATGCAGTCGTCAGGTGGTAAACTGACCGCAGGTACCGGACGTATCAATGGTAATGCTGTTAAGATGTATGTTTGTACAGAGGGTATTCAAAACAACCAAGGAAAAGGTGACATTGAAAGTGCAGCACCTGCTTGGGGTGAAAAAGAAACCCTGAAGTTGACTACCAAAGCCAACGATCAAGGTATGGTTACCTTCACTTTCGGCCGTTCTGGTGGTTCGGAATTTGCTCCTATTGGTATTGATAATATTAAGGTTGAGGGTAATATTGAACCTACAATCTATTCTCAGAAAAAACTCCCTGTTTGTCCTGCAAACCCTGTTCTTTTAGGCTTGAAGCAGTCTTTCCCAGAAGGAACCACTTTCGAATGGTCTCCTGCTTCTTTGTCTGAAAACGGTAATAAAAATTCGACTTTCGTTGTTACGCCGCAAGATGCTAACAAACACTATGATGTATCTTGTAAGGTGACTATGGGCAAATGTTCCGCTACTGCAAAGATTGACCTCGAAACAAAGGAATGCTGTTCGGTGGTTGTTGATGGCAAAACAGTTCCATTGGCAGAAACAAGCGTATTCTTCGATGACTTCGGTACTTTCCCAGACAACAGCACTTATGTTTATACCGACCAAAAGGGTGTTGAACACACTTCAAAGGTAACTGGCGGACTTTGGACTGATGTCACTCGTCCGTTTGTCAATTTCATGCAGGATGGTGTGAAGACTCCAGATTTGAAACCTACCACAAACAGCCCAGAACAAGGTTGGGCTATCACCAATGTTAACCCATATACTCCTGGTGTCGATGGTGATGCATCGGGTACCAAACGTGGTGGTATGTTTATCTTCGACCTCTCAGGTGGTGGTAATGCCAACAAGGTTGTTTATGAACGTACAATCGATGGACTTTGCAAAGGTAAGGAAATCACTTTCGGTGCCATGTTTGGTGCCATCAACAACAACCCTGCCGGTGTGGGCGAAATGAAGATTCTTTTGAGAGAGGGTTCTGCTACGGGTAAAATCCTTTACGAAAAATCTTCTGGTACCTTGTATGGTAATGAAGGTTGGCAGGAAGCCGGTATGACTTTCACTTTGGAAAGTAATATCAATACTGTCGTACTTCAGGTTATCAACGTGACTGACTCTTATGGTAATTCACAAGGAGACTTTGCCATCGATAACATTTCGTTCTCTGTATGTACTCCTCCAGACGTTGCTGTGGATGCAGTCCTCAATGACGGTGCCAAGGGCTTCTTGGATTTGTGTAATGACGAAATCATGACACTCAATGCTCAGATTTCTAAGGAGGCTGTAGATTATTATGGTGGCAAACCTGGATATTTGTTCCAATACACTTATGATGACCCACAGACTATAGATGAAACCAAGGTTAAATGGTTTGACTTGAGTGAAGTGCAGAACGATGGTTCATTCACTATCACAAACCCTGCCGAACACAAGGCCTTCATCAAAATTAAGGATGGTTCGGAAGCATTGGTTTATTTCCGTGTCGTAATCGGTGAAGCAAGTTATTTGAAAAACGAACGTGCTGAATGGGAGTCAATGTCTGCCCTTTCTCCATGTCGTGCCATCTCAATCTCTTCTATTCCTATTATCGCAGGTTTGAACTGCGCAAAGTGCTACAAACCATCTTCTGTTGACATCCTCGACAAATCGGATGCTGCAAATTTGGCTAAGACAAAGCAGACCCTTTGCGTAGGTGATAAGATCAACTTGTCGGCAGCCGTTGCAGCCAAGACCGATGAGGGTGATCCTTATTCTGGCTACTACCTCTTCTGGAAAGAAGCTGGCAAGGATATTTCAGGCTACACCAAACTTGAAGACTTTGCGGGTAAGGGCACTCCTGCTAAAGACCTCGTGATTGAAAACGAAGGTAAATACACTTCTAAGACAACTGTTAAATATACTGTAATCGCAGTTGATACTTTTGAATTCAAGAGCGTGGCTGCTGCTACTTGTAAAGACAGTGCTGAAATCGAAATCACTTTCCTTCCAAAGCCAGAACTTGAAGATTTGTCATTCGAATTCTGCGAAGGCCTTCCAGACCAAGCTTTGCCACAGTTGAAATGTACAGATTGTAAGTTGGTTTATTTGGAATCAGATAAGGCAACACCTGCTACTATCAATTTGAGCACTTTGGAAGCTGCTAGCACTGCTCACGAATTCTACTATTATTTGGAGACAGAAGATGGTTGTACCAGCGACACTATGCTGGTTTCTGTTCAGGTTAATCCAAACCCAGTTTACGAACCAGCAGAAATCCTTCCATTCTGCGCAGGTCAGGCAAGTCCTGCATCTTTGAAGACAACCGTTGGCGATTCTACCATCACTTGGACTCCAAACAAGACCGATTTGAATGAACTTGAAGCAGGCAAGCATTCTTATACTTATATCGTAGAAGACAACAACACCGGTTGTAAGTCTAAGGAAAAGAACTTCTCTGTTACAGTTAACCCTGCCGCTAAGGTTACTTTGACTGCAACTCCTGATTGCGGCAAGACCGCTATCAATGCTAAGATCGATCCTGCTACCGCTACTGCGGAATGGACCATCAACGGAAACGCCATCTCTGCCAAGACTGAATTCGTGTTCGGTACTGATGAGGCTGGCAAACTTGTTGTGACTGTTCCTGAAGGTGCTGATTATTGCGCCGCTTCTGATTCAGTTGAGGTTGAACTCTGGGCTGTTCCTGAAAATCCAACAGCAAGCGATGTTACTTGCTACTTGAAGAGTCAGGAATCAAGTTTTAAGGATGTTCAGAAACAGTGCGCTCCTGCTGCCAAGTTCGACGAGACAAGCAAGGCAAATGAAGGTGCTGAACTCGTTTGGAGAAAGAAAGGCGAGACTTCATGGTCAACCACAGCGCCTACTCCTACTGTAGCAAATCCTTCAGATCCTAAAGAGGAAACTATCGATTATGAAGTTGCACTTCGCAATAAACTTCATACATCTTGTATTAGTGAGGCACAGCCGTTCACCGTTCATATCTATGGCGCTCCTGTTCCTTTGAAACACGATTCTGCTTACTGCGTTGGTACAATTGCTGCTCCATTGAGCGAATATGTGCAGGTCGATAACACAATTCCTAATACATACGAATTGCGTTACTATGCTGATAAGGACATGAAGACTTCTCTCAGCGCTTCAGATGTTCCTGATACCAAGACTCCTGGTGAATGGTCGTTCTTCGCTACACAGTACAGCGCAAACGGTGGTGAAAGCGAACCTGTAGAGGTTAAAATCACTACTTATGGAGTGCTCGAACCAACTGTTGCTAAAACATCTTATGAATATTGTTCCGATGAAACAGCAGAACAACTTTCTGGCGCGCTCAATGTGAAGGCTCCTTACTATCAGAGCAACGGTGTATTCTGGAAGGTGGAAGGTGCTGAACAGGCAACCGCTCCAACTCCTGCTGTGAGTGCTTCTTACATCTCTGGTACTGAAGAAAAACAGACCTATTACGCATATCAGAAGTTCACCATCCCTACCACAAAAGAAGTTTGTATGGGTGATGAGGTTGAGGTGAATGTTTCATTCCAATCTACTGCTGATCCTACTGGTACATTCAACGTCGGCTATGTATATAGCGAATTTGAAAACAACAAAGTGGTTGATATTATCAAGAAGAATTCTGAAACGGTTGATATCGAATCGGGCTTCACTTATGAATATCTTGAATGCGATAACCTTGGCAACGCTAAGCCAGGTGCAACTTGGTCAACTATCGTTCCTAAGCCAGAGGACATCAGCAAACATGAACTTGATGCCAACAATGGCTCGGCTAAACGTTATTGGTTGGTTCGTCGTAAATCAGATGCAGGTAAGGGCTGCTACAGCGGCAATAAACTTATCACTGTTACCATTTCCGATTCGCCAATGCCAATCATCGATCCACTCAGCTATTGCGAAGGTGAAACTATCGACGATCTCGTAAATGGCGTTATTATCAACGAATCGAACAAGAAGAAAGAAAACTATCAGCTCTTGTGGTACACCAAGATGCCTGTAACTCCTGAAGAACAGGAAGCAGGTTCTTTGACTGCTCCTGCAACTCCTGCTGCTACAGTTTCTTCTCCTACTGAAAAGACAGTTTACACCTATTATGTTGCTCAGCAAGATATCTCAGTTGCTGAAAAGCCAATCGGTACTGCAACTCCATTTGTGATTACTGTATATCCAAATCCTAAGCAGACTATCACTGATCCTGCTGCAGTCTGCGGCAATGAAGTGAAGGAAGTTGCTCTTGCACCAGCGGTAAGTGTTGCAAGTGTTGAACCTTCTACTGCTAAGTATTTCGAAGATGCTACCGGTATTTCTGAAATCAAGACAGGTAAGGTTTCTGCAACCGGTGTTTATTACGCACAGTCTTCTTACTCTGTCACCGCATCTAATGGTGTTCACGAATGTAAGTCAACAATTGACCCAATCAATGTGACTGTTGAAACTTTGGAAATCAAGTTGGCGGAAAACCAGCAGACTTGTCCAAATTCAAAAGCTACGCTTGGTGCCACTGTTGCTACAAATGTAGAAAATGTTGAATTTACATGGACTGCAAAGGTTGGCTCTGATCAGGGTGGCGAAACTGTGACTTCCGCTAATGGTGAGGCATCTGCTTCGTTCCTTACTGAAAGTTTGGTCGGCAGCACAAATGACTTTTTCTACTACGATTTGAATGTTGTGGCAGACCAGTGTAAAGTGACAAAGAAAGATATTAGCGTTACTTTAGGTGACGGACCTGTCGTTGGTTCGCTCACTTTGACTGAATCAGATAATCAGTCAAGCCCTAAGGTTTATCAGAACTCTCGTTCGTTCGTTTCAGATCCTTTCTACACTTGTGGTGGAACTATCACAGCGGTGGCTAATTTCGAAGGCGACGCGGACTATACTTGGAGCAATCGTTCAACTGGTTCTTCAGTTACCATCTCAGGTCCTGGTATCTATACAATCAAGTTCACTAACATTTGTGCTACACAGACCACATTTGAAGTGAAGGATGCAGCAATCAAGGATAACATGTTGGTTATCTCTTCTGAATCTGAACGTGTAGGTGAAGGCGAAACTCTCGTTATCTGTGAAGATCAGGAAGCTAAGTTCACTTTGAACTACAATGCTCCTGAAGAGGGTAGCGTTACTTGGACTAAGGGCGCTGAAACAGCTTACAATATCAAGGGTAAGACTTCTTCTATCTCTTCTGCTAAGGCTTCAGATTCTGGTGATTACACTTACACCATCACCAATCATGGTTGTACCGCTACAGGTACTGCTTCTTTGAAGGTAAGACCAGTGATCGTCTTCAAGCCTGAACATAACGAGTACATCATTCGTCGTGATGATAATGTGACTATTGTCAACAATATCACAGTTCCTGCAAATGGTGTTCCTGCTACTATCCAGTGGATGGAGAATGGAGCTTCTGCAAGTTCTGATAAGGATTACACATTTGCTGTGACAGAAGATCATGAGTTTGAAATCAAGATGAGCGATCCAGACTACTGCGATGCTTCCGCTAAGGTTGTTGTTAAGAAGGATGCTCGTTTGGCTCTCGAGATTGATTTGGACGAACAGATTTGTCGTGGCGACAAGGCAACTTTGACTATCGATACTACCGGCACAGGTGCATTCCTGAAGAATACTGGTCATTCAATCGTAGTTGAAGAGGCTGTAGGCGCAACCACTCGCACATACGCTTCTGGCTGGAGAGTGGATGGTGGCAAACTTCTTCTCGAAGTTACTCCAAGCAATAATGCGACATACACCGTTCATTTCACTTACGATACTCAGGCCGAAGATGCAGACAAGTCTATCGAAGTTCTTCAGCCAATCAAGATCGCACCTCAGAAACCTTACAATGTTTGTGCTGGTGACGAGATTGAAATCGAAGTTGACGTGACTTCTGCTTCAGGCAATGTTTCAGTAAACTGGAATGCAGACGAAACAATCAAGGGCGCTCTTGAAAACAACAGCACTCAAACTGTCGTTCCAGACTACGAACCTTCTTTGGCAACTGCATTTAAGTACAAGAAGATTTATTCTTATGTCGCACACATGGATGGTTGTAAGGATAAGCCAGGACAGGTTGTTGTAACTGTTGACGCTCCTATCGAAGGAGAACTTGTCGGCGATACTGTTTGTGAAGGTCAAACAGCCATCATCACAGCTAATTACAATGCTGCTCAATATGTTTGGACTGTTTCAAATGTAGGTAATCCAATCGGTCAGGGCAAGGTGCTTACTTATACTCCTGAAAAGACCGCTCTTTATACCGTCAGCATGAGCCGTGGTAATTGTAAGAAGGAAGACACTATCACAGTTACAGTCCATTCTAATCCTAAGATTGCAAGCGTAGATAGCCTTGATACTCGCAGCTGGGTTATCATGGTGGATGAGTCTTATGGTACAAATCCAAACACATTCATGTACGCTGTTGATAATCAGGAATTCACTTATAGCTCGCAAAAGGATAGCTTGATTTTCAACAATCACATTGCTTATGTAGTCGATGAGGTTGGTTGTCGTGATACAATGCCGTTCTTTGTTCCTGCTCCAAGCATCAAGATTCCAAACTGGTTCTCTCCAAATGGTGATGGTGACTACGATTATTGGACTGCTCCTCATTTGAAGGACATCTATCCAAATGCTGTTGTTAAGATCTACGACCGTTGGGGTAAATTGGTTTCAGAGTTCAAGGGCTCGGATCTCGGTTGGGATGGTAAGTATAATGGCAACAACATGCCTACTACCGACTATTGGTATGAAATCAACGTACAGGAAATTGATAAGATATATACCGGACACTTTACTTTGATTCGCCGATAATTCTTATCAATAAGGAATATCTTAATGGAAAAGGCTTCGCTGAAATGCGAAGCCTTTTCTTTTTTTGTGTGTATTTCAACAAATACCTTGATTTTTAGTTTGTTTTGTTCGTTTTGATACTATTTTTCTCCTTTTATGTCACGATTTTGATGTGTTTGAATCGTTCTTTTATCCTAATTTTGCATCGTTAAGCAAAACATAGAAACAAAACAACTACTTATTTTGACCTAAACGAGTGTGTTAAAACTAAAGGACCAGCTTGGGATTGTTCTTAGGCTGGCCCATTTTTTTTGCCAGATAATATGTTCTTAAAAAATCATGCTGCTTTTCCAATTTGTAATTTTTTTTCATTTTTTTTGTTGATTTATGTTTTTTAGCACTTTTTTTCAAAAGGTATTTATAATTGTAATTTTTTTTGTTTAACTTTGTGAAGTTTTGAATGCAAATCGTGTATTTGTGTGTCTACTGTTTCTAAAGTGATGCAAATTAATTTTGTGTTATAGTAGTATAAAAAGGTATTATTTGATCTTTTATTTCGAAATAAGTAGATGATTTTTAACGACACTCAAATAAAATTTAGATAATTAAATCTAACCATTATGGCTAAAATTAGCTTTAAGTCCGGCTTTCCCGGATTAGTTATTTTGCTTGCATATATGATGTTTGGAACATCATCTGTGAATGCTCAACCTGTTCCTCCGGGCCCTGGCGGTGCCGATGAAATTAAGATTGAGGTTGATAAATCTGTCATTTGCGAAGGAAGACCTCTCACTTTTACTGTTACACCTGAGAAAGATCCGAACATCAGTTCGTTTATGATGATGCCTGGTTTCCCTGGTTTTAACGGTAAACAGTGGAATGTTTATAATCCTGCTACTCGTCAATATTCAGGATTCCACTATTATTATATCTATCAATACACTTTTGAAGACGGTCCTGGTGCCAAATGGATCGATGCCAATGTTTCAGAAACCAGAGATTTGGTGTTCTCTTCAGAAGCGGATTTCTATGAAGTGACCGCTACTGGGGATTCTGTTCACCACGACAAGGTTCGTTGGCGTGTGGCTCGTCAACCTTATCAAGTGCAGGATGTCTATGGCAATAATTCTTGGTTCAATCCGTTTATGCCTCCTATGGCTTACCCGAGTGGAGCTGTCAAGTATAGTAATGCTATTACTGTAGAACGCGACCAGAGTGCGGCTTGCGGACGTTCGTGTCACCTTTCTTCTACCGGTGAATATATCATGGGTACCGACTTCGACCCTAAGGATCCAGGTGTTGAGCATCCAACCGTACCTGCTGGTGTGGAAAGTTTCTTCCATGAATATGACCTTACCTTCTTAGGTAGAGGCAGCAGACCTTATATTGTGACAAAGGATTTGTCGGATATCTTCGGCGACCAAAGACCATCTTTGGATGCCGGTGTCTCACAAAACTTCTATTATACTTTTGAAAAACCAAACGGTGAACCTTTCGAAATCCAGTTCCCTAAAGAAATCTATCATGGACAGTATTACCGTTTCAGAATGCGTGTTTATATCAAACCGCTTTTGGGGTGTAATGAAGGTAACTGGTCAAACTCACAGTTCGCAGCTCGTACCACTCACGGTACTGTGACTTCCGACTCTTTGGGTGTTGAGTTGTATAACGATGCAACTGGCGAACTTCTTTATGAAGATTTGCAGGGCATGCAAGACGTCGCTCGTATCAAATTTGGTCAGGCCATGCATGAAAAGGGTTTTGAGTTCTCTACTTTTGATGGATTGCTCAGAGCCGATGTGACTTTCTATGGTCACTTCCCAGACAAGCAGCAGGAAAACTTTGGTTTTATTCCTGAGTTCGCTCAGATGGAATGTGCTAATGTGGCTATCGACTACATTTCTGCCGATGTCCTCTCTGTATGTATGTCTCCAGCCATCGTATGTTTGGGACAGTCAACCAGTGTCAACGTGACCGGTTTCCCTCGTACCGCTACTTACTCATGGCAGGAAGAAGTTGCTCCTGGTGTTTGGGAGGTTGTCTTGGAAGACGGTGTTCCTGTTCAAGGTAGAAATATGAGCGCTCACACTTTCGTGGTGAATCACATTGGTGTGAAGCACATGCGTGTCATCGACTTGACTCCGCCTTCAGGTGAGGATGCCACTTTCCAGGAATTTGATTTGGTAGGTAAACGTTGCGAACCAAACGCACCGGATGACATCAATGGTCCTGATAAAATTTGTATCCCTACAGATACCGTTATTGTTTATTCTCCATATCCTGTTGAAAACAGTCCAGAATACTATTATAAATGGTATTTGCTCGATCCAAGCGGCAACCAAATCAATGATAAAAACGTCATCTTCCTTGCCGATTCTTCAAAGTCGGGTTATGTATCTATTAAGTATCCAGCAGATGCTGCTGCAGGTACTTATAAGTTGGCTACTGAAATCCACCGTTCCGATAACGACAAGTTGGTCGCTAATTCTGCAGATACTGTTGATATCAAACTATACTCTCGCCCTTCAGCTAAATTCTTGGTAGAGGGTGGTTCAGACCAGATTTGTCCTTTCAGACAGGATGTGTTCTTCGAAGCAAACGACAAAGACACTACCAATCACGGTTTTGCATGGACAAATGCAATCGCTGTAGATACAGCTATATTCAAGGCTAAGATTTCTATTCCTGCCGACGCTTGTGCTGATGGTAGCAAATATAACGCAACGCTCATCGTGAATGTGAAGGAAATGCCTGGTTGTGCCGACACTTCCGTTCAGTCAATGGAATATGACAAGAAGAAACCTGTAATCAAATGTGATGAGATCGGTGTCGTTACCGAATACCAACTTGCTCCAACGGCAGACGATACTTTGATTACATTGCCTTTGCCGGAAGTGACTGCTACTTGCGATACCAACCCAACTATCGTGATCGAAGCGAAAGGTGTTGATGTGGATAAGAATCCTATCAATTTGAAAATTGAAGGTTTGCTTGTTGACTTGAAAAAGGATGACACCAAACACCAGATGCTTCTTCCTGCTTCGGCTGGTAAAGTGGGTGACGGTTCGTTCCGTGTCACTTATGTCGCAAAAGATGGTTGTGGTCAGGAATCAGATTCTTGTATCTTCAATGTGACTGTTCGCGACACTGCTGGTCCGGATGTGAATTGTGATGAAATTCCAAACAAAGTCATCAGCGATTCGCTTTCACACTATCCAAAAGAAATTTGTGAGGCTATCCCTGGTCAGGGCAATCCTTTGATCTTGCCTGTTCTCTCTGCTCCAACTCTTGAAGACAGACTTCACCCAGGCAGAATGATTACTGGTGAATTCGGTGGTCGTTACATCAACGATACGCTCGACCATGTGAATGGTACTCCTAAGGCGCTCAACGATGCTTATCCTATCGGTACCACTACTATCATCTGGCATTTTGCCGATGCTGCTGGTAACGTGAAGGATTGTGATCAGACTGTCACAGTCATCGACGATAAGATGCCTGAAGTGCAGTGCCCTTCTTTGAACGAATTTGAAGTGTTCCCAGATGATGAAGGTTGCACCGTTTCCGCTCAGAGTCTCGTTAACCAGATCCGTAATCAACTCGGCACCGATATCCCTCGTGCTTGGGACCGTTGCGAAGACAGCGTTGAACTTTCTCCTCGTTTCTTCTGGAAGGCAGAAGGTGGTGAGTTTGCCGAACTCGACACTACCGACACCAACCTCAAGTTTGAAATGAAGATTCTTTATCATCTCGAATGGCGTTTCTACAAGCAGGCAGGTGTGTCTGTTGACACAAAGGTTTATGCTAAGTGTGAAGAAACATTCAAGGTGATCGACGATAAGAAACCTCTTATCAACTGCGACACCATCCAGTTGAAGAAAATCCCTGCACTCAAGGGAACTTGTATCGCTCCTCTTTCTGCTGTAATCGACTCTTTGAGCCCAGTTCCTGTGGCTTATGAGGCTTGTACGGGCGACCCTATCCCTGGTGTCTTGATGATGGCCGATGGTTCTCCTCTTCCAGAATCGTTCCCAGTTGGCGATACCGTTCATTTGATTTGGGTGTTTGCAGACCGCTCGTTGACTACCGGTGCGGATACTTGTCCTCAGAAATTGTTTATCTTGAGTTCTGCTAAGCCAGTATTCAATTGTGACAATATTGCTGACGTGACAACTGCTGTTGCTCCGAAGGGAACTTGTAAGGCTCCGCTTTCTGCTGAAGCACTTGCTGAACTCTTCAAACCATGGCCTACTGCAAAGGATTCTTGCACACAGAAAGATATCCCTGGCGTTATTTTGATGGCTGATGGAACTTCTCTGCCAGATTCGCTCAATGTTGGCGACACTATCCAGGTAATCTGGGTGTTTGCAGATCCTAACATTACAACCGAATCGGATACTTGTTGGAAGTTCATTACAGCAATCAGTTCTAACAAGCCTATTTATGATTGTACCAACATCCCTGATGTTACTACAATTCCTACTCCTGAAGGTAAGTGCGAGACCCCTCTCGATACTGATGTTCTTGAATCAATGTTCAACCCATGGCCTGAAGCAATCGATTCTTGTCAGGGTAAGACCATCAAGGGTATTATCCGCGTGAAGGGTGGTGCTCCGCTTCCTGCAACTCTTGCAGTTGGCGATACGCTCGATGTTGAATGGGTATTCAAGGATATCACGCTCACTACCGATTCTACAGTCTGCGAAAAGAAGTTGACAGCAATCGGCAATGGCCGTCCTCAGTTCAACTGTAGTTCTTTGGAAAATCTTCCTCCATTCATCGCTCATGGCACATGTGAGTTTGTCCCTTCTGAAGGCGATATTGAGACTCCAATCGCTAAAGACTCTTGTACCAATAAAGATGTCCCTGGCCGTGGCGTTCGTTTGAAAGAAGACGGCTCTTATGACACCAAGTCTTTGAGCGATCCTTATTTCGTAGGCTTTACTACCATCCGCTGGTATTTCGAAAGCCCTTGGAGCACTCGCTCGGATTCTTGCGATCAAAAAGTTTGGGTGCTCTCAGACAAGGAGATGGATACACATTGTAACAAAGACAGTTTCCCAGACATCACTGTTAAGGTGGATGACGGTTGCTCAACCGATGCTGAAAATGTTTGGAAGCAAATCCGTAAGCACTTTGCCGAACATCCATGTTTGACCGATGCTGATGGTAATCCGCTTTTGATCCCTGGTCGCCCTGTTCGTAACGACGGTAAGGATTCTCTTGCAGCCTTCTCGGTTGGTACTTGGGCTATCGACTGGATCTTCAAAGATACTACCAAGACTTTGGTTGACTCCATCTCTGTATGTTCTCAGGTTGTCATTATCGACAATGGAAACGCTCCTGTAGTTGATTGCGATTTGGTGTTCCCTCGCGCAACCCTCTACACCGACCAGGAAAACTGTACAATGGACTTCAAGGATGTTCCAGTGAATATCGATCCTGAAAACTTCCCTGTGGATCCTTGTAACGGCGACACTGCTAAATTGGATTCTTTCCGTGTGAGTGGCAAAGCAATGCACGACCCTTATGAGGTGGGTATTGATACTATCGTCTGGACTTTCAGCTTCGAAAATCACATGACGCACACTTGTAAGCAGGTGATCGAAGTTGTCGATACTGTTGCTCCTTACTTCAACTGTGATACTTTGAAACCAGTGATTACAATCGAACTCCGTGAAAAAGGTGCTACATTTGCAACCTTCCAGCAGGTGGTTGATTCTGGTTTCTTCGTTCCAAAGGTTACTGAAGATTGTGATAGTGTGATTACTATCGTTTCTCGAAGCGATAATCAGGCATTGGAAGCCAACTTCCCGATGAATTCAAAGACGAAGATCACATTTGAATTCAAAGACGAACACAACAATTCTTCTTTCTGCTCTCAGTTGATCGTTGTCACCGACATGATTAAGCCTGAAGTTAAGTGTCCTGTTGTGACTGATGGTGATTTCACTTGTATCCTCGACACTCCAGCCGCTTATAAGACTTACGAAGAGTTTATTGCAGCCGGTGGTAGTGTGAACGAACCAGAAAAAATCATTCCTAGTTCGTTCTTCCACAAGGATGTGATAAATGGCGACGAATGTGCTGCTGATGTAATCAGAAATTATTACTTCCTCACAGTCCGCGGCGATACTGTCGGTTGTGAAAATCCAATGAAGTATTCTGCGACCGATACTGTCAAACCTTATTATGATGGTATTCCAGCAAGCGGTTTGACTAAGATCACCACTTGTGACGCTTTGGATACTGTTCCTCCTGTTGTTAAAGCTTTTGACGAATGTGATCCAAATCCAACTTTGAAATTCTCTAAGGTTTCTACCCAGGGTTCCGATCCAAGCCAGTGCGACTACTACACTTATGATGTGACTTACACATGGCAGGCTATTGACCGATGCGACAATGCGGCTGCTCCTGTTAAGTATGTGGTTCATGTGGTCGATACAGTTGGTCCTGAAATCCGTAAGCCTTACAACTGGGACAACCCAATGTATCCAGAATATCTTGGCAACTGTGAATTCGGTGTTCCTGATATTCGCTCTTTGATTCCGTTGGATTCTATCGACCAGAATTGTGGTGACAACAGATTCCTTAAGTTCACTCAGCAGCCAGAACCTGGCACTAAGATTACTGAAACCACCATCATTCATTTGTTCATCACCGACGTCTGCGGTAATCCTACAGAACTGACCAAGACGCTCTTGATTCAGCCTCGTAAGGCGATTGTCGATGTGCTTGTCAACGATGATGTCCATGTCTGCGGTAGCGATGAGGATTTCTTGAATCCTGTCTCTGCAGAGGCCAACCTCTCTAACTCTCACATCCGTGACTATAGCGGTGAGGTTATGTATGAGGAAGATGGTGAATGGGTTCCTGTTCCAACCACCGTATTCTGGGACTACTATCGTGGCTCGATCTCGCAAAAGAATATCGTTTATAGTAACAACGAGTTGACTTATGGCCCTATGTTTAAGGATGCCGAAGATTTGTCAACTCCGGAAGGCCTCGCAGCATTTGCTAAATACAATTTGCTTCCACGCCGTTCTTTCAGTGATGTTTACTTCTTCGTAGCATACGATACCATCACCGGTTGTTCGGATACTGCTTCTACTTATATCGATGTTCGCGAACGTCCACGCATCTCAATTGCAACAGGCGAATGGAACATTTGTGAAGGCGATCCGCTCGAAGTGAATGGCGATTTCGGAAATGCTAATCCATATTGCTTGAGCGACATGGGTGCTGAAGTTGAAGAACGTGGTTGGTTGATCAATGGTGAAAAGTATGTATATCCTACACCGGTCAACTACGATGAAGGCAAGCCTCACACCGTATTGTTCTACGCAACCAACGCCTGTGGTACTACCACTTCCGCTCATACATTGTTTACCAACTGCTTGAACTTGTATCCTACTTACGAAGACTCTCTTGCTTTGGTGAATGGCGATGCGAAGGAGTTTGAGAAGTTTGCGAGCGACCAACTCTATACCAACGACAGTATCAAGTTGAACGTATATACTCGTTACAAACCAGAGCAGGTGCTCCTTTCTACCACTCCTGCCGATAAGGCTCGCGTATGGGAAGGCGATAATGCTACTTTGACCGTATCGTTGCCTTATACTCCTTCTTACTTCAAGTGGATGCAGGTGGAAGGCCGTTACGACTTGCTTGAAAGCACTGAAATGGACAAGTATGGCAACATCGTGAAGAATGGTACTGGTGAGGAAGATGATATCGTTCTCTCAACTGAATATAGCAATGTGAAGAATTCTTACGAGTTGATTGCTCCGGAAGATTCTTCTCTCTACTATGTCCTCGTTGGTAACGGTGTTTGTCCTACCGTTTCTTCTAACTTGGTTTCAATAGACGTGATCAAGAAACTTCCTACTGCCATCACTCCTTATACTCTTGACGGTCTCAACGACGTCTTTATGAAGGGACACTTGGTTGTCATCTTCAACAGATACGGACAGGAAATCTTCACTGGCAACGATGGCTGGGATGGCACCTATCGTGGTTTGCTTGCAGACCCTGGTGTTTATTTCTACGAAGTCGTTATGCACGATGGCACTTCAAGGAAAGGCTCTATTGAAATTGTCAAGATTAATCAGTAACTTATTTCCAAACATAATACCTTATTTTGACCTAACCTTGATTAATGGGGAATGCGAAAGCGTTCCCCATTTTTTTGCTTTGTGTTATATCACCCAAATGATCCGCACCTACGACGAGCAGTTGCACAAGGAATACCTTTTCTGCCGTTTCTTCTTAGGTTTGCTACCGCCGGAACAGACTGCCAACATCGACCTGGAGGGCAAACTCCAACTGGAGTTTTACAAACTGACCAAGACCTACAGCGGCAGCATCGCCCTTGAGAAAGAAAAAGGGGCGGTGGAGCCCAACATAGCAGGCGCGGCTGGCAAGAAAGAGCAGGAAAGCCCCCTCGATGAGATTATCCGTAAGATCAATGAGAAATATAACGGTGACTTCGGACCGGGTGACCGGGTAATGCTTGAAACCCTCCGAAACCGTAAGCTGAAAGATGAATCGTTGGCGAAGAAAGCGCAGTCGTCTGACCCCAACATCTTCAATGATTTGTTCAGGCAGGTCTTTGAGACAACCGCTATTGAGTGCTATGAAGAGTCGCAGGAGGCCTATGGCTCATTGCTGTCTGATCGAAAGAAGTTTGAGACGGTCATGAATGTCCTTTCCGAATTGCTCTATCGCGATTTCCACAGGAAAAGTTACGGTTTGTTGCCTGAAATCGAAACTTACTCCCTGGCGGCAGATGGTCTGGATGGATATGGGAAATGAACTATCTTCCAGCCCCAAACAAAAAATCCCCCGTAAACGCAAGACGTTTACGGGGGATTCCCTTTATTTTATCCTTTGAGATTATACCAAAGTGCGGATGAGTGTTTCCTTGTCGCCTGCCAAATAGTCCATAGGAGCGATTTCTGGCATAACGTAGCAACCAGGACGCTGCTTAACAACGGCTCTCGCGCAAGAAACGAGGATCTGACCGGTGAGCGCTGGGTTGTTGATGCTCATCTTGAATTCGAAACGCTGGTTCTGAGTTTCGCCAGATACACCTTTGCGTTCCAAAAGAACACCATGACCCATGTCTTTGCAGTCATCGACACTGTTTACAGGGATAACGTGCAACTCATCGTGAGCAAAGTAAGAGTCGGCTTTCAGTTCGTCGTAAACCTGTTCTTTGGTGAAACCTTCTTCCAATTCCACATAAACCATGCGGCTGTGAATGCCGGTACCCTTTGGAATGGTCATAGACAAAGCGTTTTTAACGCCTTTCTTTGAACGAGCAACTACAGAGTGGCCCATGCTCATGCCAGGACCGAAGTTGGTGTTGGTGATGCCCTTTGGCGCCATAGCCAACAAAAGAGTGCGGATGACAGAGTCTGATCCTGGGTCCCAACCTGCGGAAATGATAGATGCTGCATTGTATTTCTTGGCAACAGCGTCTAAGTTTTCGTGCAAATCGTAAACGTCGGTATGGATGTCGAAACTATCTACAGTGCAGATGCCTTTTGCAAGATATGTTGGAGCCAATTCAGGAATGCTGCGGGAAGGACCGCAAAGAATAGCAACGTCCACCTTGTCCAATTCGTCGATGTTAGAGACGATTTTCACACCCTGCAATTCGCTTGGCTGTGCTCCCTTTACAGAATCAGCGCGACGAACAACGCCTACCAATTCCATGTCTTTGGCAGCCTTAACCGCTTCAACGCTGAATTTACCAATGTTGCCATAACCGATTATGGCTACTTTGATTTTTTCCATTTGTTATTTTTCTTTTGGTTTAAAGTCAAAATGCTGTTGACATCCGACTTGAAATATAAAGACAAAAAATCCCCGCCACACGGGTAACGGGGATTTTTTATTTATGAATTTGTCAATCTTTCTTAGATTATACCAAACCCTGTGCAAGCATTGCGTTGGCAACCTTAACGAAACCAGCGATGTTAGCACCCTTAACGTAGTTAACTACACCGTCAGCACCTGTTCCGTACTTAACACAGTTGTCGTGGATGTCCTTCATGATGCGCTGCAACTTAGCGTCAACTTCTTCACGAGTCCAAGACAAACGTTCAGAGTTCTGAGACATTTCGAGACCTGAAGTAGCAACACCACCGGCGTTAGAAGCCTTACCTGGAGCGTAAAGGATCTTAGCATCCAAGAATGCGTTTACTGCGCCGATTTCTGAAGGCATGTTAGCACCTTCTGCTACGCAGATAACACCATTCTTAAGCAATGCTTTTGCATCTTCTTCGCTAAGTTCGTTCTGAGTTGCGCATGGCATAGCAACGTCAACCTTAACGAGCTGCCAAGGACGCTGACCTTCGTAGTATTTTGCTGAAGGGTATTTAGTAGCATATTCCTTGATACGGCCACGCTTAACGTTCTTAAGATCCATGATGTAAGCGAGTTTGTCTTTGTCGATACCTGCTTCGTCGATGATAGTACCGTTAGAGTCAGAAACTGAAACTACAGTAGCACCCATCTCTGTGCACTTTTCAACTGCATACTGTGCAACGTTACCTGAACCAGAGATAGCTACGCGCTTGCCCTTGAGGCTGTCGCCCTTAGTTTCGAGCATATACTGTGCGAAGTAAGTTGTACCGTAACCAGTTGCTTCAGGACGGATAAGAGAACCACCAAATTCAAGACCCTTACCAGTAAGAACGCCTACGAATTCGTTGCGGAGTCTCTTGTACTGACCGAACATGAAACCTACTTCACGTGCACCAGTACCTATGTCACCTGCAGGAACGTCAGTGTCTGCACCAACGTGGCGCTGCAATTCAGTCATGAAGCTCTGGCAGAAACGCATAACTTCGTTGTCTGATTTGCCCTTAGGGTCGAAGTCTGAACCACCCTTGGCACCACCCATTGGAAGGGTAGTCAAGCTGTTCTTCAATACCTGTTCGAATGCAAGGAACTTAAGCATGCCCAAGTTTACTGAAGGGTGCAAACGGATACCACCTTTGTATGGACCGATTGCGCTGCTCATCTGTACGCGGAAACCACGGTTGATCTGGAATTCACCTTTGTCGTCGATCCAAGGCACACGGAAGATGATAACACGTTCAGGCTCAGTCATTCTTTCGAGGATCTTTGCCTTCTGATATTCTGGATGTTCTTTGATGAATGGAAGAAGTGATTCTGCAACTTCCTGTACTGCTTGGTGGAACAATGGTTCGCCTGGGTTCTTGGCAACCAACTTGTCCATGAATTCTTTCAATTCGCTCATTTGATTGAATTTTTTTTATGTTGTTATTATTGTTAATTGTTTCTTATCAACGCAAACAGGCAAGACAATTTTCTTTTTGCTTGCTTTTTTTGTGTCTTTCTTGTCAAAAATGCTTTCTTTTTTTCGTCTTTTTGTCGCTAAAAGTAAGATTTTTGTTTCTTGCGTTTGCAAATTTACACAATCTATTTATAATATGCAAATTTATGGTGGTGTGCTGTTTGTTTATTTTTTGATTGAAGTTATAAAATTTTATTTCTTTTATGTAAAATGCGTTAATATGTTACAAAAATGCCTTGTTTTTATTTTGAAATGTTACTTTGTGTATTTTTGAATTTGTTGTGTGTTTGCATATTGTCTGCATATTTTTGTCATACGACTGTATAAACTGTGATTTTTTGATTTGTCTTAGTATTTTATTGACTAAAGTGGCAAAAAGTTATCAACACGTTGATAAATCTGTGGAAACTTAGATGCTCTGTTTTGTCCTTTCCTATCTTTGTTTCTTTTATCTTTGCAAATGATTTGAATTTGTAATTAAGTATGCCTGTAAGTAATAATACAACCAAACGTCCTCGCAAGTCGGCTCCAGAGGAACTGAAACCTGATGAGTATGGCAAAATGCCGCCCAACGACATCAAGTTGGAAGAAACCGTATTGGGTGCTTTGCTCATCGACTCTGCCGCTTATGGTCTGGTGACGGATATCTTGAAACCGGAAACGTTTTATCAGACCAAAAACCGCTATGTTTACGAGTCGATCCGCAATCTCGCTTCCAAACAAGAGCCAATCGATATGCTTACTGTTTGTGAGCAACTGAGATGTGACGGGCATTTGGAGGACGTCGGAGGAGAGTATTATGTGACTTCTTTGACCTCGCGCGTCAATTCGTCTGCCAACGTTCTTTACCATGCGGAACTGCTTGCGAAAAAATACCTTTCCCGTGAGTTGATCAGATTCTCTACGGAAATCGAGCGTAAAGCATACAATCCCGAATATGATGTGGATTTGATCATGCAGGAGGCGGAAGGCAAACTCTTTGAGATCTCTCAGCGCAACACAAAACGCGATTTCTCGCAAATCGACCCGCTGGTCAGCACTGCGTTGGATCTGGTGCAGGAGGCGAAAAGCCGTGAGGGTATGAGTGGTGTGCCAAGCGGATTCACCTTGCTCGACAAGATGACAAGCGGTTGGCAGAAGAGTGACTTGATCATCATCGCGGCACGTCCCGCCATGGGTAAGACTGCTTTTGTGCTGTCTATGGCAAGAAACATGGCTGACCTGGGACATGGCGTGGCGCTGTTCTCCCTTGAAATGTCCAATATCCAGTTGGTGAACCGTCTGCTGGTGAATGTGTCGGAACTTTCGGCCGAGAAGATTAAGACCGGACGAATGGAAAAATACGAGTGGCAGCAGTTGCAGACACGTGCGCGTGACTTATATGACAAACCAATCTTTTTAGACGATACTCCGAGCCTTTCGGTCTTCGAATTCAACACCAAAGCCAGACGTCTGGTGAAGGAACATGGCGTGAAAATCATCATCATCGACTATTTGCAGCTGATGAACGCTAGTGGTATGAACTTCGGCAGCCGCGAACAGGAGGTCTCTATCATCTCCCGCTCGCTGAAGCAAATGGCGAAGGAACTGAATGTGCCAATCATTGCTCTGTCTCAGCTTAACCGTGGCGTGGAAGGACGTACCGGAGCGGATAAACGTCCGCAACTGGCAGACTTGCGTGAATCTGGTGCGATTGAGCAAGACGCCGACATGGTGCTTTTCATCCACCGTCCGGAGTATTATAAGATTCTGGAAGATGAACATGGCAACTCTATGGTGGGTGTGGCACAAATCATCATCGCAAAACACCGTAACGGTGCGGTGGGCGACGTGAACCTGCGCTTTAAGGCTGAACTGGCGAAGTTTATGAATATGAACGACCAGAAAAGCAACGAAATCCAATCTACCATCAACTCTTCCGATGGCCCTCAAGCGTCGCCGGCTGACGCTCCCGCGCCATTCAACGACAACGACCCTCTTGGCGGTGATATCGCCGATACTCCATACTGATGCTTATGCCCCAAGTGTCATCTTTTCGTTGATTTATTTGTTTAAGCGCCATAGAATTAGTATTATTGCATAAAATTTTGTAGAATGAGATTGTATTGCTTTTTAGTAATGATGGCGGCTTCGCTCCTTTGCTCGCTTCAGGCGAATGCGGCAAAGATTGATGGAAAGCCTAAGGATCCCAACCGGTTCTATACACGCACTTTTCGTTCTGGCGAAGACACCCTCTACTACAACATATTGTTTCCAAAGCAGTTCGACATGAAGAAGAAATACCCGTTGGTGGTTGTCCTTCATGACGAAGATGCTTATGCCACCAACGGAGACCATTACAACAGAAAACAACTGAAGACGCCGGTTGCGGCTCTCTTCTCACGCAACGGGGTGAAGGATTCTTTCCCTGCTATCGTGGTTTTCCCTCAATGCGAATATGGCGATCCTTGGGCAACTTACAAGGTGAACGATGGCAGTAATCAGGCTTCGTTTGATGAAAAACCAGAACAGACATACTCCAACGAACTGCTTGAACGCATGATTCGTTACTATTTGAAGAACTATCCTGTCGATGAGAAAAGAGTTTATATCATCGGACAGGGCGTGATGGGTGGTAGTGGTGCTCTTGATTTGGCAGTGCGTATCCCCAAAAAAATTGCGGCGGTCGTTTCCATGGGTGGCGCTGTCAGTGCCGAAAGGGTGAAACCTTTGAAGAAAACCGCTGTCAAACTTTATTCTTCTACCGCAATAAAGGAGATGCCGATAACATTGGTTTACGATGTGTTTATCGGCTTGAAAGCCGCTGGCTCGGATAAGGTGGAGGAGGTGGTCGATTTCCAGACTGCCACTTTGCCTGAATGTGTCAAAAGCGCAGCCGCTGATCCTGAGTTGCTGAATTGGTTATTCTCTAAGAAAAAATAAAGATTATAAGTAGTATAAATTAGTTGTATTATGAAACGCAGCCTTATGTTTGCAGCCTTGTTGGGGTCTTCTTTGATGGTCTCGCAGGCGGCTGATATGCAAGATGTTTTGAAAAATGCGAAGAAAGGCAATTTTGAAAAAGTGGCGAAAATCAAGTCTGCCGCTATGAAAACTGCCGATGCTCCTAGTTTGGTTTTGGGCGACATTGCTGACGTGCTGATGCTCAGCAATCCGAAAAATCCAAAGTACAATCCGCTTGAGGCTTATGACGTGTTTAACCGTGTGAGCTATAGCGACCACCTCTACAATGCCAAGGTTATGAACATCTTGCGTGAAGAGGGTATCAACATGGATGATTTGAGACTTCAATTGGAACAGGTGCTGCTGGAAAGCGCTAAAGCACAGAATACCGTTGAGGCTTACGACAAGATTATCAAAGCGTGTCAGGGTTGCTCTTATTTGGCTGAAGCCAAGGCGGCAAAAGACAATTTGGTTTTCGACAACACGCTTTCCGGCGCAACGCTCACCGAGGTACAAAACTTCATCGACTCTGAACCAAATTCTCCAAAAATCGGCGAAGCTATCCGCTTGCGTGACTCTTTGGCTTATGTGGATTTGGCAAAAACCAGTGATGCTTATATCAAATACATCAATGATTATCCAAACTCTCCTTGGACTCCTGAGTTGAAGAAGGGGCTTGAAAAACTGGCTTACGATGAAACCAAAAAGGAGGCTACTCTCAATGCTTACGCCAAGTTCATCAAGAATTTCCCTGCAAGCAAAAACGTGAAAGATTTCCAGGCGCTTATCGATCAAGACCAAAAGGGTTTGATTTGGAAGGTGGATCCTAAATTCTCCGATGTTTTGTATGTCACCGACCGCACCACCAAGAAATCTTATATTCTTGCGAAAAACGGTGCGTGGAACGTGATGAACAGCACTGGCGCAGAAATCGTTGCTCCTTCTTTTGAAGATGTGGATACCGTTGTGTATAATGGTATGTTTGCTGTCAAGCAAGGCGGCAGATGGGGTATTGCCAACATCGAAAAGGGCGATATGCTCTATCCTGCCAACATGAACGTTAAAAACGATATCATTTTCGTTTCTGCTAAGTTCGCTTTGGTGAAAGAAGGTGGAGCGTGGGGCGTCGTTTTCGGAGGTAAGGATATGGTTGTTGCTCCTTTTGCTTCAAGCATGGGCGAACGTAATTACAAACTCCTTGCTAATGGTGGACTCGCTGTGACAGACGGTACTGTTCTTAAAACAATCGGTCCTGATGGCGTTGTGCTTCACGATGCTACTTATGAAGAGGTCACTTGGAGAACAGATGATGGTTTCGACAGCCGTTTCATCAAGACAAGAAATGGAAAGAAGTATGGTCTGGTTTCTCCTGCTGGTCAGTTGATGTTTGACCCAATGTTCGACATGATGCCTTTCTTCGATGGCGATGGCATTTGCATCGTAAAGAATGTGACTGAAGAAGGATGGATTGATACCACTGGTAACTATCTCTATAAGGGACGTCTTTCCAACTATAAAGATTGCGCTTCCGACGACAGAATGATTGCTTATCAGGTGGGCGACTTGTGGGGATTCATCGACAAAACCCAGAAAGGACACAATATCCAGCCTAAGTATTCTGCTCTTGGCGAATGCTTTACCAATGGTGTCGCTAAGGTGAAACAGGGTGGCGATTGGCTCTTCATCGACAAAAACGACAAAGTCCTCTTCTCAATGCCGCAAAACAGCAACGCTGATGTTAAGAATCTTAATGGGGTGTTGATTATTCGTCAGGGTGGCTCAGCCAAACTGATCAACCGTCAGGGACAGGAATTCTCACTTGCCAACTATAGTGACATCGACGACCGTTTCTCTTCCAATTTCTTGATTGTGGATAAGGGTGGTTTGAAAGGCGCTATCAATCCTGCCGGACAGGAAGTGATTGGTGCCCAGTACAACGAAATGTCGCAATTCTGCAAGGATTATTCCATCGTAAAGAAAGGCTCTAAGGCTGGTTTGTATTACAAAGGCAAATTGGCGCTCGACATCAAGTACGACAATGTGACCGACCCAGACCATTTGCTCAACAATGATTGCGACGCGTTTGCTGATCCTAAAGTGAACAACACTATTGTAGTTGCCGCAACTGCCAACGGTGACAACCAGAAGATCGTTTTGAAAGAAGGTAAGACCTTGTTTTCTACTCCTGATGAAGTGAAGATTCGTCGCACCAAATCTGGTTATGCTGTGGTTAGAACTGCCGCTTATGGTAATTTCTCTGAAGCGAAATCGGCTTTGGTAGGTCCTAAGGGCGAAATTTTGGTGAAGCCTTCATTTAATGACATCAAGGAATTGCCAAGCGCTGATGGCAAGACTGTACGCTTCGCTTTCAAAAACGCTGAAGGTAAATGGGGTGTCCTCAATGCTAAAGGTGGGGTGGAAATCCCTGCTTTCGCAGATGAAATCATTAGTTACGATGGTTCTCGCGCTGTTGCTGTGCTGAACGGCGACCGCCAGATTTTCGACAAACTCGGTCTTCCTGTCTTGCCTAAGGATTATGAAGTGGACGGACAGATTATCAAGGATAAGGCTACTGGTAAATATGGCGTAATCAGCAAAAACGGTTACATCCGTGTTTATCCAACCTACGACAAAGTGGTTTCGGTTACTTCTACTTATGCCATCGTTATGAAGGGCGGTAAGTATGGTATTTTGAATTACTAATCGGGTAGTATCCAACTGCGGGTAACTTCTATAAGTTATAATTAAAGGGCAGTCCGTTGGAAAACGGGCTGCCCTTTTTTGGGTGGACCCGCTATCGCGGGTGGGTTGGAAGAAAAATGGCCCCCGTTGTTTCACAACAACAAAGACCATGTAAAAACTTAAGGGAATTATATACAAGTTGGCACTATTAATGTTTTTTTGCCAACGAATTTATACTAATTTTTACTAAAACTATGCAATGGACTATTTTTACTAAAAACGCCATTGGCGTTACGAATTAATACGAATTCAGAATTG
>JAGHUM010000015.1 GCA_018064855.1 Candidatus Physcocola equi | reverse complement strand
GCAATGGATGCCCATTGTGACTGAAGATTCACTCAAAACAGACGAAAAAGACCTATAAAAAGCCCAAAAGAAGCAGTTCGCAAAAAATTAAACAGCTTCTTAGTTGATTTCGTGTCTTTTACGTCCGATTCTTCCGATGGTGCTTAAATATAATTCATACAATGGAAGTATCATTTCGTAAACCGGCATTCCCAACAGATGTGCTTTGCATCCTAACAATTTAGCGTTCTTTGATACAACTACTGCTTGTGTGATTTCTCTGCTTAGGAATAATACTGCCGCAATAGTCAATGCAATCCATTCCATATTAATCCCAGTTGTGAGCATCATCGTGATGGCCATCCCCCAGAAAAGGTAACGGGAACACAATTCCAATGCAATGTTGAAACGAATGTTGAATGGGTATAGTTTTCTGTTTTCCATTCGTTGCTCGTGTTCCATTCGGAATACCTTGCTGGTTATTTCTTTATCTCTGACTAAGATGGCGGATGGGCGTTCCTCAATCTTCACTTCACACTCTTTGGCAACGTCTTGTACAAACAAATCTTCTTCTCCGCTTTCCAAGTTGAGATGTCTACTGTATCCTTTTACATCATTATAGGCTTTTCTTGAAAATGCCATATTGTTGATGGTGCCGCGGAATGTTTTTTTGCAGAGTGCGTAGCCTGTGTATTCCATTGTGGTGAACAGGTTGTCGAAATCAGAAAGATTGCCTAATCTTCCTTCTGTATTTTCTCTTCTGCTTGCTCCTAAAACGAGTTCATTGCCCGTTGTGTAATTCTGACCGATAGATTTCAACCATTGGTCATCTTTGGGTTTGCAATCTGACGATGTGAGAACAATTATGTCGTTTTCTGCTGATTTTATGGCAATGGCGATACAAATTTTTCTCCTGCTTTTGAATTTAGCGTCGCGTGGCAGAAAACTTGTCTTCAGGTTTTTGTGCTCTTGCTGCATTTTGTTGAGAATGTCAACGGTGTCATCGCAAGAACCGTCATTTACCACGATCACTTCATATTTGGGATAATCTTGCTTGAGTATGTTTGGCAAGATGTTTTCCAAATAATATCCGTCGTCTTGTGCGCTTATTACAACTGATATGCCAGGAAGTTTGTTTGTGTATTCAATTCCTGCTTTATTGACTTTTTTGTTGTGACGGATAGAAGCGGAATAGTAGTATGTGTAGTAGTATAACTGAATACAAAAAAACAGAAAAAGTATCCCTAATCCTATGAATACGCTTAAATCGGATTCTAGGAATTGTTGCACTAGCTGTTCCATTTGAAATGTAGTTGAGTTTATATAAAACACCTCAAGGTTAGATGTCTAACCTTGAGGGTGTTGTTGCGTTTATCAGAGTTCGTCGCTCATTACTGCGCCTGGCAATTGGCGAAGATTGTAGCGCGAAGCCATAATCTCACCGTATGCTCCTGCCGAACGGATGGCAAGGATGTCTCCTCTTTGAGTTCCGTTCATCTTGTTGTCTTTTAAGAATACATCGCTCGATTCACAGATAGGGCCTACAACGTCGTAGGTTTCTTCTGCTTTGTCAGAAGTGATGTTTTCAATTTTGTGGTAAGCGTCGTATAAGGCTGGACGAATCAAATCGGTCATTCCTGCATCTACAATGGCGAATTGTTTGACGGTGCCTTTTTTGACGTAAGTGACTTTTGTCAACAGTGTGCCGCATTGACCAACAACCGAACGACCAGGCTCGCAGTGTAGTTTTTGGCCAGGAAGCAATTCCAAATGCTCACTGATGGTCTTCATGTATCCTTCGAAATCAGGGATTGTGTTGGTGTTAGGGTCTTGATAGTCGATGCCCAAACCTCCACCTACGTTGATGTTGTCCACCTTGATTCCTGCTTCCTTCAGTTCTTTTTGGAGTTTGTTGATGGCTTCGCAAAGAGGAATGAAAGTGCTGTTGTCGGTGATTTGAGACCCAATGTGGAAGTGAAGCCCGATGAAGTTTACATTTGGCAGACTTTGAACGAATTTGATGGTGTCTTGGAGGTTCTCCAAGTTGATACCAAACTTGTTTTCATTCAATCCTGTTGTGATTTTTGCATGGGTGTGAGCGTCCACGTTCGGATTGACGCGCAATTCGATGTTGGCTTTCTTTCCTTTTTTGCCAGCCAGTTCGTTGATGACTTCAATTTCTGGAACCGATTCTGCATTGAAACAGAATATGTTTGCATCTAGAGATGCTTCTATTTCCCAGTCAGTTTTACCTACGCCTGCAAATACGATTTTCTCAGGGGCAAATCCTGCGGCGACTGCTGCGAGTACTTCACCGCCTGATACGCAATCGGCGCCTACACCTGTTTTCGCAATTCTTTTCAATACTTTCTCATTTGCATTTGCCTTGACTGCGTAGTGGGGTAGGAAACCATATTTGTTTGCTGCTGTTGTTAATGCGTAGAGCGTCTTGTCGAGAACTTCTGCATCGTAGTAGTAGCAAGGGGTTTTAAGATTCTTGATTTTTTCGATTGGAAAAATTCCTTTTGTCATATTATATTTCTTTTGTGGTTCAGAAAAATTTTTTCTTTAATCCTTCCATCGCTTTCTCTTTGTCTGCTGTGTGGATGAGGAATGATATGTTGTGTGCCGATGCTCCATAACTGATCATGGTGATAGGCACTTCTGAAAGCGCCTCGATGATTTGAGTGTGGACACCGATGTGCTGGTCTGTAAGGTCGCCAACCGCGCAGATGATGCTCATGTTGCGTGAGGTGGTGACGGTGCCGAATTTCTTGAGGTCGTCAACTATCTCATCAAGGTTCTTTTCGTTGTCGATGGTTACATTCACGCCAATTTCAGATGTGGTGATCATGTCGATGGATGTCTTGTATTGCTCAAACACCTCAAATACTCTGCGGAGGAAACCATGGGCGAAAAGCATTCTGCTGCTTTTGATGCGGATGGATGTGATGCCGTCTTTCGCAGCGATAACTTCTATGTGGTTTGGAGTGTATGCAGTGGAAATGAGTGTGCCGGCCTCTTCTGGCTTGTTGGCGTTGATGAGGCGGACTGGAATGTTTTCCAGTTTGGCTGGGGTGAGGCATACTGGGTGTAATGCTTTCGCACTGAAATAGGCCAATTCTGCCGCTTCTTCAAAGTTGAGTCGTTCTACTGGCTCGTTGCAGTTGTCTATCTTGCTGATGGCAACGCGGTCGCTCCAAATCTGAATCTCATCTGCATGCAGGGCTGCTCCGATGAGGGATGCGGTATAGTCGCTGCCGCCCTTTTTGAGATTGTCGATTTCGTTGTATGCGTTTTTGCAAATAAAACCTTCTGTGATATAGACGTCTGCTTTGCCCAGTATCTCAAGCTGGTTTTCCAGGTTCTTCTTGATGGCGACAGTGTCTGGCTCTTCGTTCTTGTCAATTCGCATGACGCTGAGTGCGGGAATGTTTTTCACCTCCAATCCCAATGTCCTCAGGTATTCGGTAAATAATTCCACTATCAGCAGCTCGCCTTGTGCAACGATTCGTTTCTCCTCAAACAAGGTGAAAATGTCTTGCGAAAGATTCCTTACTTCATCAAATCGGTTGGCGATGGCTTTCTCGGCGTTGGATTTCTGATCTTTATTGTTGAATAACTCTGCGGCCAAATTGAGGTAGGAACGCTCTAAATTGTTGATGAGTTCTTTTGCCCCGTCGTGGTTCTTCTTGTAGAGGTAGTCGGCTATTTCAATCAAACAATCGGTCGTGCCGCTTACGGATGAAACCACAATGATGTTGTTTTCTCCTTTGTGAGAAGCGACGATTTGTGCCGATGCTTTTATTTTTTGTGCGGTGGCTACCGCTGAACTTCCAAATTTTATTACTTTCATTTTGGTGTGTTTTTTGAGTTGAAGGAGGTGCTTTTAATACGTTTCTGTTTCTCTCGGAAATGAAATGCCCCTCTCTTGCAAAAGTAAGAAATAATATGGACAAAACCTAAATTAAAACAGGTTGAGCCTGTTTTTCTTTGCTTCTTCCAAACTCATCAGCTGTTCTTGTTTTTCTTGATTTTCTTTTCTCAGTTTTTCCTGATTGTCTTTGATGCGTTTGATGAATTCATCGCGTGTGGCCGGATTCAGTAATTGGCTTGCCGCATAGGTGTTTTGAGAAGCATCGCGCATGTGAGTGACGACACCTTCGTAATTTGGCGCTATTTTTACCGCAGTATGCATTTCTGATGTGGTTGCTCCACCTATCATCAGCGGAATGCGAAGCCCGGCTTTCTGCATTTCCTGCGCCACATGGCACATCTCTTCCAGAGAAGGGGTGATTAGTCCGCTTAGGCATACAATGTCTGCTTTTTCTTTGATGGCTGTATCCACGATGGTTTCTGTAGGGACCATGACGCCCAGGTCGATTATCTCGAAATTGTTGCATGCGAGAATTACTGAAACGATGTTTTTCCCGATGTCGTGCACATCTCCTTTTACTGTGGCAATCACGATTTTTCCGGCTTTTTTGCTGGCACTGTCACCGCTGTTTTGCGCTTCGATGTGTGGCTGGAGTATGGCAACTGCGGCTTTCATGGTGCGTGCAGTCTTCACGACTTGTGGCAGAAACATCTTCCCGGCTCCGAAGAGTTCACCGACATAGTTCATGCCGTCCATCAGAGGTTTCTCTATGATTTCCACAGCTCGCGGATATTTCTCCAACGCTTCTGCAAGGTCTTGCTCGAGATATTCGCCGATGCCTTTTGCCAGACTGTATTGCAAACGCTCTTCCAATGACTTCGTACGCCATTCATCAACTTGCGCTGCTGCGCTTTCTCCAGTGCTCTGCGATTTGATTTCTTCCGCCTTGGCTATCATGCGTTCTGTAGCTCCGGCGTCGCGGTTGAAGAGTACATCTTCCACACATTGAAGAAGGTCGGAAGGAATGTCGTCATATACTTGAAGCATACCGGCATTCACGATACCCATGTCCATACCTACTTTATAGGCGTGGTAAAGGAATGCAGAGTGGATGGCCTCTCGAACGACATTGTTCCCTCGAAAACTGAAGGAAAGGTTACTTACACCACCGCTGATTTTCGCGTAGGGAAGGTTTTCGTGAATCCATTGGGCGGCTTTGATGAAGTTTATACCGTAATTGTTGTGCTCTTCTATGCCTGTGGCTATGGCGAGCACATTAGGGTCGAAGATGATGTCTTGAGGTGGGAAACCGACTTTTTCTGTCAGAAGACGATATGCTCTTTCGCAGATTTCGATTTTGCGCTCATAGGTGTCTGCTTGTCCCTTTTCATCGAATGCCATGACAACGGTCGCTGCATTGTAGGCTTTGATGATGCGCGCTTTCTCAAGGAATTTTTCTTCGCCTTCTTTCAAAGAAATGGAATTGACGATGCTTTTGCCTTGAACGCACTGCAGGCCAGCTTCTATAACCTCCCACTTTGAACTGTCGATCATGATAGGAAGACGGGCGATTTCTGGCTCCGAAGCAATCAGGTTGAGGAATGTGGTCATTTCTGCTTTCGCATCGAGCATGGCGTCGTCCATGTTGACGTCGATGACTTGCGCGCCGTTTTCCACTTGCTTTCTGGCTATGGTCAGGGCTTCGTCGTAATTTTTTTCGCTAATCAGGCGAAGGAATTTCTTTGAACCTGCCACATTGCATCGTTCTCCGATGTTGACAAACAAGGAGCGCTCAGCATTGGGATTCTCTGCGAAGTTTACGGATTTTATGATTAGAGGCTCAAGTCCGGAAACCATCAGATCATGGCAGGCTGCTTTGGGAACGCGAGGCTTTGCTCCGTTCACAAAGGCTTGATATGCGCCGATGTGGTCTGGTGTGGTGCCGCAACATCCGCCGATGATATTGGCAAGTTGTTCGTCGATATATGGTTTTACGTTGGCCGCCATTGTCTCAGGCGTTTCATCGTATTCTCCAAATTGGTTTGGCAGTCCCGCATTAGGATATGCGCTTACGAAAAACGGGGCGTTGTCGCTCAATTCTTGAAGATATGTTTTCAACTCTTTGGCGCCAAATGAGCAGTTGAGACCAACGGAAAGCAAGTCACTGCCTTGTACTGATGCCAGAAAACCGGCAATGGTCTGTCCGCTGAGCGTTCGGCCGCTGATGTCTGCCACAGTTGCGCTGAGCATGATATATACACGTCTGCCTGTTTTCGCCATGGCGTCTTCGGCTGCCATGAGGGCGGCTTTGGCGTTCAGCGTGTCGAAGATGGTCTCTATGAGCAATGCGTCAACACCGCCTTCAATAAGGGCTTCCATTTGAGTGGCATAGGCCTTTCTGAGCTCGTTGAACGTAACACCGCGCATGGCTGGGTTGTTGACGTCGGGCGAAATGGATGCTGTTTTGTTGGTTGGCCCAACAGATCCTGCAACAAAACGTGGCTTGCCCGGATCTTTTTGAGTGTAGGCCGATGCTATGTCTTTTGCGAGTTTGGCTCCTGCCAGGTTGATTTCCCGGACTAAGTGCTCAGTGTGGTAGTCAGCCATTGATATGGTCTGGCTGTTGAATGTGCAGGTCTCAATGATGTCTGCTCCAGCTTGAAGATATTGCTCATGAATGGCTTTTATCTTGTCGGGCTGTGTCAGACAAAGCAGGTCGTTGTTGCCTCGCTGCTGACCAGGAAGGTCTTTGAATCTGTTGCCTCGATATTCTTCTTCTGTAAGTTTATAGCGTTGGATCATGGTACCCATGCCGCCGTCGAGTACCAATACTCTTTTCTTTAATTCTTCTTTTAAATCAAACATGTTTTGAATGTGTTTGTGTGCAATTTGAGTAAAACAATTGGGCTTATTCTTCGCTCATTTGCTGTAAGAGGTCGCGGTAAGCATTGAAAATCTTTGCGCGTGAAAGAAATCCCACATAATGATTGGTACCTTTTGTTACCACTGCCAGGTTCCACGCTTTTGTGAATTCGAATTTCTTCATGATGGCCTCAACGGTGTCTCCTTTAACACTGTTGAGTTTGTCCTTTTCATCTTCCAACTCGCTTTCTGTTGCTTTCTGTTTGTGCGCGATACGTTCTGCGCGGGCTTCATGGATGCTTTTCTCAACTGCGCTAACCAAGTCTTTGTCTTCCACATAAATGAGGGCGGAAGCTCCCAGCATGAATTGCTCCACCTCCAATGTCTTGTAATATTCGGGCTGGAACATGACGTTACGAATGTCATTGATGGTGAGAATGCCGACAAGCCTGTCGTCGTGTCGGCTGGCAAGCACAGGAAATACGTTGCGTTTGGTTGTTTTGATGATGTTGACGACGTCGCCCAATTTCATCTTAGGAGTGAGAGGGATAAGGTCTTTGTCGATGAGGTCGTCAATTTTCAAAAGCATCTGCACGTTTTTGTCGATATGGTGCGTGTATAGTTCTCCTTTCTGAGCCAATCGCATGGCATAAAGACTGTGAGGCTCGAAGAAACGGATGGTGATATAGGCTGTGACTGCTGTCGTCATGATACTTAAAAACAATCCATAGCCTCCGGTGATTTCCGCAATCAAGAAAGTGCTGGTGAGTGGAGCATGCATCACGCCAGACATCACGCCCGCCATTCCTGCTAAAGCAAAATTCTTGGTCGGAAGTTGCGCAAGGTGCAGATTGTTGATAGTATGGGAGGTCATGAATCCGGTGAGGCATCCCATAAACAAACTTGGTGCAAAAATACCGCCCGTTCCTCCACTTCCGTTGGTGGCTGCAGTGGCGAAAATTTTGAAAAACAACACCAGGAAACAGAAAATAAACACCATGACAAAGTTGTCTTTGAAGTCCAAAAAAAGGCTGTTGTCGGTCAACTGGTCTCCGTTGCCATTTATGAGGTCTGATATGGTGTCGTAGCCTTCTCCGTAAAGCGGTGGAAGCAAAAAGATGAGTATGCTGAGCAGGCATCCACCGGTGATCAATTTTTTCCATGGACTCTCAATGCTGCGGAAAAACGATTCCAATTTATTGCTTCCTCTCACAAAATAGAGCGAAACAAGTCCGCATACCATTCCCAAAAGAATGTAAAATGGAATGTTTTTCGGTTGCAGTGATGTGGTGGTGTCAAATGCAAACATATTTTCTGTGCCCGACACAAACATGGTGATGGCGGTGGCGGTGATAGCGGTCACAATCAGCGGCACAATAGACGCCATGGTAAGGTCAAGCATCAGCACTTCCAGCGTGAAGACAACGCCTGTTATCGGAGCCTTGAAGATGCCTGCCACTGCTCCGGTGGCGCCGCATCCTACGAGCAGCATCAGCTTCTTCTGGTCCAGATGAAACCATCGTCCCAGATTGGAACCAATAGCAGAACCAGTAAGCACAATTGGCGCCTCGGCACCCACCGATCCACCAAAGCCGATGGTGAGTGAACTGGCAACCACACTCGACCACATGTTGTGCACCTTTATCACAGCTTTGTTCTGTGAAATCGCATACATGATTTTAGTGACTCCGTGGCTGATGTCATCTTTGATGATATATCGAACAAAGCAACTGGCCAGGAATATACCTGTGATTGGCGCTGCCAGATAGATATAACTTAATTCTTGAGGGTGGAAAAACTGATCCACCTCTTCGTGTAGAAACTCAATAATGCCTTTCAGTATAGTGGCTGCTGTTGCGCATCCAATGCCGACTAATATGGCTAAGAAAATGATGATTTGCTTGTCGGTGATGTGTATTCTCCTCCAAGCCAACACTTTATCCCAAAAGTGAAGGAAAATAACTGCAGCTCTCTTCATACGTCTGTGTGTGGGCTCCCTTGCCCCTGTCTCCCAATAATAATACAACACGCAAATATAGTGATTTTTTCACATTTTTTCACATTTGACGGCGAGAGTTATGAAAAAATATCTAACCTTCCTGGCATGTTGATGAATATGATTGAATTTGTGGGGATTATTGGTTCGCAAACTTTCTATATTCTGAGGGCGTTGTCCCTGTAAATCGTTTGAAAAAATTGGTGAGATGCGCCTGTGAGGAGAATTCCAACTCATAGGCAATTTGCTGAATGGTGATGTCGTTGTTAGACAATTCTTTCTTTATTCTATTGAGCAAACTATTGTCTATGATGCTTTTAGGTGACTGATTGGCCACTTTCCTGGTAATCTGTGACAAATAGCGTGGAGTCACGTTGAGCTGGGCTGCGTAATAGTTGACGTCGTGGCTGTTTTTGTTTTCTTGTTCAATCCTCTCTAGAAGTTCTTTGTATAAACTTAAACTCCTTCCGGTCACTTCCGTGTTGACGATGGTCGGGAGCATCTGTTGTGCTTTCTTTTCCGCCTCTTCCATGGACAATCCTTGGTTGAGTAGGACAGCAATGGTGGAGCACAACTCATTGCATCGGCCATGACTGTTGTCTGCCACGATGAATTTGCACCCGGAAAAATAATCTACATCCCTTTCTCTGACAACAATAGCAGAACAAAGTGGTGTTAGTGATTGCTGAATGGCTTCTATGAGTTCACCGCTCATGAGCAAGTCTTCGTGGCTGGAATAGACAACGGGGGAGAATAATACCCAAGTTGGTTGAAATCGTTTGATGCAGCGAATGATGGCTTCCAATACATTCACATTTCTTACCATACCAATTTTAACGACTTCAGGCATGAAGTCATCTACAACTGCGTTGATTTGTCTCTCAACGATTTCCGCTGGTATGTCGTAGTAGTCCTGGATTCCAATGGAGTTTTGCAGCGTCAGACTGGTAACAACCGTAAGCGCGTTGCATCCAAGCTGAGATATGGCTTTTATGTCGGCTTGAATGCCTGCTCCTCCTGCTCCGTCGGAACCTGTGATGGTGAGAATTGGTTTCATTGTCATATTCGTTCTTCGCAAAATAAATGTTTTTTTGTGAATAGTTGTGCGTCTTGTTCTCATATTTATAAGTCGATGTTACAAATCTGTAAATGATTTTCACCTGAATTCTCTGCAACAATGGCAGATTTTGAAACTTCTTTGCATTTTTCCATTATGTTTATTATCTTTGGTGTGATAATTGCAACAATGTTTGTAGTTGGATTTGATAGAATTATTTTATTAAATGTTAGAAAAATGGAAGTTACAGATAAAAATTATTCGGAATTGGTAGCAAAAGGCGATTTGTTGGTTCTTGATTTCTGGGCTACTTGGTGTGGGCCTTGCATGGCTTTGGCTCCTACAATGGAACAAATTGAAAAAGACTATGCTGGCAAACCGGTAGTGGTTGGTAAAGTCAATGTGGACGAGAATGAGGATCTTACCGACAAGTTCTCTATCCGTAATGTGCCAACTATTCTTTTCATAAAAAATGGAGAAGTGGTGGATAAATGTGTTGGTGCTGTGTTGAAAAACGTCATCACGGAAAAAATCAACGCATTGATCTGATTTGCAGAAATAAAACTTCGGAAATGATTCTGTTTTTTTCAGTGTTTATGACGGAAGATGAGTAAGAAGAGAATCGTGGTCTTATCCGGCGCAGGCATCAGTGCAGAAAGTGGCATCGCTACGTTTCGTGACACTAATGGTCTTTGGGAAAACCATAGGGTGGAGGATGTGGCGAGCATTGAAGGCTGGTATCGTAATCCTAAGCTTGTCCTTGATTTTTATAATGACCGACACAGAGATGCTTTCTCCGTTAAACCCAATGCTGGTCATCTTGAACTGGTGAATTGGGAAAAGGACTTTGAAGTGTTTGTGATAACACAAAATGTGGATGCACTCCATGAAATGGCTGGTAGCAGGAATGTGCTGCACTTGCACGGCGAACTCTCTAAGTATTGCTCTGAAAGAAATAAGAATCAGACATACACATGGCCCGAGGGAAAAGATTTGACTCTTGGCGAATTGGCACCCGATGGAAGTCAGGTCCGACCATTTATTGTGTGGTTTGGAGAAGACGTCCCAAATCTTCAACGAGCAGCCGAGATTGCCGGCACGGCAGATGCGTTTGTTGTGGTCGGAACTTCGTTGCAGGTTTATCCTGCTGCCGGACTTGTGGGGTATGTTTCGAAAAATTGTAAGGTGTTCATCGTGGACCCTAAAAAACCATCCAATTGTTATCTGCCAGATAATGTGACGTATATACAATCCAATGCGACGCAGGGACTACCTACTTTGAGTTCAATTCTCCGAAAGGAAATGCTGTAAATGCCACCAGAAGAAGAACGACAGTACTAGTTTAATATAAATGATGGAGTCATCGTTGCCTTAAAAAACAAATAATTTAGATAATGCCATTGCATGTGCCCCCTCCAGACAGTTACGAAGAAGAGTTTCGTAAAGCATTGTCCTATTTGAATAGTTTTCACTCTTTAGACCATTGCGAGTCTAAGGTCGTGAATCTTTTTTCACGCCTCTATGTCCCAGCGCATACGATTATTTTAAAACCTGGGCAGATAGCGACAAATGTGTGTTTTTTGGAAAAGGGTGTAGTGAGAAACTATGTGCTCAAGGATGGGAAAGAAGAACGCTCATGGGTGCAGCACGAGCCTGTGTTGATCCGTTCCCTTCTTAGTTTCTATACTCAGACTCCTTCTGATGAATATGTGGAAACACTTGAACCTTCGATTCTTGCGATGATGAATCATGACGCGGCATATCAGGCGGCATATGATTATCATGATTTTGCGATTTGCTTGTTTAAGTTGATTGCAAATAGTCAGGTCCGTCGAGAACAGATGTACTCTCTCATAAAGATTTCGGATGCAGAGTCAAGGGTAAGAAAACTGATTTCGCTGGATCCTATGCTGTTTGAGCGTGTCTCCAATAAAATCATGGCTGCATTCTTGGAGATGACGCCGGAGACATTGTCTCGCATTTTGAATACAAAGGAGTTTAAAAATATGCTCGAAAATAAACATTAATTTTAACTTAATATTTTTATATGGGAATTTATATCATTTTTTGTGCCGTTGCTTTGGTGAGTTATTTGATTCAAAGGGGATTGAAGAGTAGAATAGAAGAGTATTCCAAAATCGAAATACCCTATGGACTGACTGGTAAGGATGTGGCAGAGAAGATGCTTCACGATCATGGAATCACGGATGTTAAGGTTCAATCAACAGGTGGATTTTTGACCGACCATTACAATCCTGAGACAAAGATTATCAACTTGAGTGAAGACATTTATTATGGCAACAATGTGTCGGCGGCTGCTGTTGCGGCTCACGAAACAGGACATGCAGTCCAACACGCTACTGCATATTCATTCCTGAAATTACGTTCTGCTTTGGTGCCTCCTGTCTCATTCGCTTCAAGATGGGTTCAGTGGATCCTTTTGGCTGGAGTCCTGCTCATTCAGGTGTTCCCTTTTTTGTTGCTTGCAGGCATCGTGCTTTTCGCTTTGACAACATTGTTCAGTTTTGTGACACTTCCAGTGGAAATAAATGCAAGTGCAAGGGCGTTGAATTGGTTGGAATCGGCAAATATATGCACTGGTGAAGCCCAAACAAAAGCAAAGAAAGCACTCTCAATGGCGGCTTATACTTATGTTATTGCGGCTTTGAGCTCTTTGGCAACGTTGGCGTATTATGTGCTCATCTATTTGAAGCGCAGATAAGACTGTCGTTTCCCAATTTTAGGATGACTTACTTTTTGCCATTCCAATCTCCATGATTGGAATGGCTTTTTTTATTAAACCGTTTTTTTGTATTTATATCGCCTTTTCGTGAAAACTATCGTTCTTGAAGAAATGTTTTTTAACCCACATTTTGGCGCTTATTGCCAATAATTTTGTATTTTTGCATTTTAGGAATTGTTATATTCCAGTTATAAAGATTATTCATTAAGAACATAATATTCGCATGAGTTTGTTAGATTTGAGCGAACAAGAAATTCTTCGCCGAGAAAGCCTCAAAGAATTAAGAGAAAGAGGCATCGATCCGTATCCTGCTGCCGAATATGTCGTTACAGGGTATTCGACTGAGTTGAAAGAAAGCTTTAAGGACGACGCTCCTCAACAAACCGTATCTATTGCCGGACGCTTGATGAGCCGCCGCGTGATGGGTAAGGCTTCTTTCGCAGAAATCCAAGACAGCAAAGGACGTATTCAGGTGTATATCAGCAGAGACGACCTTTGTCCTGGTGAAGATAAGGACCTCTACAATGTTGTTTTCAAACGTTTGCTTGATATTGGTGACTTCGTTGGCGTTAAGGGTTATGTGTTCCGCACTCAAATGGGTGAAATCTCTATCCATGTGCAGGAATTGACCGTACTTTGCAAGTCGCTCAAACCTCTTCCAATCGTTAAATATAAAGATGGTGTCGCTTACGATAAATTCGACGACCCTGAAATGCGTTACCGCCAACGTTACGTTGACCTCGTGGTGAACGAAGGCGTGAAGGATACTTTCTTGAAACGCGCCCAGGCATATAAGTCTATGCGTGAATTCTTCGACAAGAGCGGTTACACAGAAGTGGAAACTCCTATTTTGCAAGATATCCCAGGCGGTGCTTCGGCTCGTCCGTTTATCACTCACCACAACGCGCTTGATATCGATCTTTACATGCGTATCGCTTGTGAGCTTTATCTTAAACGCTTGATTGTGGGCGGCTTTGAAGGTGTGTATGAGTTCTCAAAGAACTTCCGAAACGAAGGTATGGACCGCACGCACAACCCTGAATTCACTTGTATGGAACTTTACGTTCAGTATAAAGACTACAAGTGGATGATGAACTATACCGAACAACTCCTTGAAAAAATCGCAATGGACTGTAACGGTACCACTAAAGTGAAGGTGGGTGAGCATGAAATTGATTTCAAGGCTCCATACAAGCGTATCTCTATCCTCGATGCCATCAAAGAGAAAACTGGATATGATCTTAATGGAAAATCGGAAGATGAAATCCGTCAGGTCTGCAAGGAACTCAAGATGGAGGAAATCGACGAAACCTTCGGAAAGGGCAAGATGATTGATGAAATATTTGGCGAATTTTGTGAAGGTACTTACATTCAGCCTACTTTCATCATCGACTATCCAATCGAAATGTCGCCTCTTACTAAAAAACACCGTGAAAATCCAGCGCTCACCGAACGTTTTGAGTTGATGGTGAATGGTAAGGAATTGGCAAACGCTTATTCTGAACTTAACGACCCAATCGACCAGGAAGAACGTTTCAAAGACCAACTTCGCCTTAGCGAAAAGGGTGATGATGAAGCAATGTTTATCGACCAAGACTTCCTTCGCGCTTTGCAGTATGGTATGCCTCCTGTGTCTGGTATAGGTATCGGTATGGACCGCTTGGTTATGCTCCTTACCGGTCAGACAACTATTCAGGAAGTCCTCTTCTTCCCTCAGATGAAACCTGAAAAGAAACAGGCAAAGAGCCCAGAATCGCAATATGTGGCGCTTGGCATTCCGGCAGAATGGGTTCCTCTTATTCAGAAGGCAGGATACAACCTGATTGCTGATATGAAAGGCGTTAATCCTCAGAAATTCCAACAGGATATCTGTGGTGTCAATAAGAAATTCAAACTCGGACTCACCAATCCTTCTGTTGATGAAGTGGCGGCTTGGATTGCGAAAGTAAATGATTAAAATTCATTGAACTCCATTTTGGAATTCATATTCAGGTGAAAACATCATGGATAAAGAAATGAAAATAGCAGTGATGGGTGGTGGTAGTTGGGCAACCGCTTTGGCAAAGATTTGTTTGGTCAACCCTGACCACACCATTAACTGGTATATGCGTCGCGAATCGCAAATCGAATCGATGAAGAAGACCGGACACAATCCGTCTTACTTGAGCAGTGTCTCGTTCGACACCAGCAGAATCAATTTCTATTCGGATATCAATGAGATCGTAAAAGATTCAGACGTGCTTATCTTCGCCACGCCTTCTCCTTTCCTCAAGTCTCATCTTGAGAAACTTAAAAGAAGTTTACGCTCCAAAATCATCATTTCTGCCATTAAGGGTATTGTGCCAGGCGATAATATTATCGTTTCGGAATATTTCAGACTTAAATATAATGTGCCTGAAAACAACCTGATGGTTATTGGCGGACCTTGCCATGCAGAGGAGGTGGCGCAACAGCGTCTCTCTTACCTCACTATCGGTGGCACCGACAGAAAACTCACCACTTGGTTCGCAAATCTCATTTCGTGCAACTTCATTAAGGCCACCACAAACGAAGATGTGTTCGGCATCGAATACGGATCGGTATTGAAAAATGTTTATGCCATTGCTGCTGGTATTTGTCACGGATTGAAGTATGGCGATAATTTCCAGGCTGTGCTGATGTGTAATGCCATTCAGGAAATGAATCGTTTTATCGGAGCCATGAGCGATTCTCCTCGTTCAATCGACGATTCTGTGTATCTGGGCGACCTCTTGGTGACCGGTTATTCTCGCTATAGCCGAAATCATACTTTCGGCACGCTTATAGGGGAAGGCTATTCCGTCAAGCAAGCCCAGCTTGAAATGGAAATGATTGCGGAAGGGTATTATGGTACCAAATGCATGAAAGAAATAAACGAGGAGAAACATGTGGATATGCCTATTCTCGACTCGGTTTACAATATTCTCTACGGCAAGATTGGTCCAATGGTGGAGATTCGTCTGCTCACCGACAAACTTCATTGATTTTGTTAGTCAATAATTATTTTTCTTATATAAACAATGGAAAACATCAAGTTAAACATTGAAAAAGCTTTCGGCTGTGTTTCTCAGGCTGAAGTTAATGCTCTTGAACCAAAAGTGATGGCCGCTATTGAAGGCCTCGAAAAAGGTACTTGCCTTGGTAACGATTTTGTAGGATGGCTCCACCTCCCTTCTGAAATCACTAAGGAACACCTTGAAGATATCAAGGGTTGTGCTAAGGTGCTTCGCGAAAATTGTGAAGTTGTAATCGTTGCCGGTATCGGCGGTAGCTACCTCGGTGCCCGTGCCGTTATCGAATCTCTCAGCAACAGCTTCCAGTGGCTCAAGAAGGAACAGAATGGCCCTACAATCATCTACGCTGGTAACAACATCGGTGAAGATTATTTGGCTGAACTCTCTGAATTCCTCAAGGATAAGAAATTCGGTGTGATCAACATCTCTAAGAGCGGTACTACAACAGAAACTGCTCTTGCTTTCCGCTTGCTTAAGAAGCAGTGCGAAGACCAGCGCGGTAAAGAAACTGCTAAGAAGGTGATCGTTGCTGTTACCGACGCTAAGAAGGGCGCAGCTCGCACAACTGCAACTAAGGAAGGTTACAAAACTTTCGTTATTCCTGATAATATTGGCGGACGTTTCTCTGTTCTCACTCCTGTAGGTCTCCTTCCAATCGCAACTGCTGGATTCGACATCGATCAGCTCGTTGCTGGTGCTAAGGCTATGGAAGAAGCAACTGGAGCAAACGTTCCATTTGCTGAAAACCCTTCAGCTCAGTATGCTGCTTGCCGTAACGCCCTCTATGCAAAAGGTAAAAAGATTGAAATCCTTGTTAACTATCAGCCTAAACTCCACTATATGATGGAGTGGTGGAAGCAGCTCTACGGAGAGTCTGAAGGTAAGGATCTTAAGGGTATTTTCCCTGCTTCGGTTGACTTCTCTACAGACCTCCACTCAATGGGCCAGTGGATTCAGGAAGGTGAACGTACAATCTTCGAAACTGTTATCAGCATTGAAAACCCAGAAAAGAAGATGGTTGTTCCTTCAGATGCAGAAAACCTCGACGGCCTCAACTTCTTGGCTGGCAAGCGTGTTGACGAAGTGAACAAGATGGCCGAACTCGGTACCTTGCTCGCTCACGTTGATGGTGGTGTGCCTAATATGCGCGTCAGCGTTCCTCGCTTGAACGAATACTACCTCGGTCAGCTTATCTACTTCTTTGAAAAGGCTTGTGGTATCTCGGGTGGTGTTCTCGGTGTGAACACATTCAACCAGCCTGGTGTGGAAGCTTACAAGAAAAACATGTTTGCTCTCCTCAACAAACCTGGTTATGAAGAAGAAAGCAAGAAGATCCAGGCTAAGCTTGGCAAGTAATTCTTTTTGATTATTCTCAATCAAATAATTTGAGGCGCTCGTTTGAGTGCCTCTTTTTTTTGCTCATCGCTGTCTTTTTTTTAACTTTGTAAATTGTAGTAATTTGTAACACTCTCATTATGCTGAAGTTTATTTCATGGAATGTGAACGGTTTGCGGGCTTGCGTAGAAAAAGGATTTGAAGAGGCCTTCCTGAAATTGGATGCCGATTTCTTCTGCCTTCAGGAAACGAAGATGCAAGCAGGACAACTCGATTTGCAATTTCCTGGTTATGAGTCGTATTGGAATTATGCTGATAAAAAAGGTTATTCCGGTACTGCGATATATACTAAACACAAACCATTATCTGTAAGTTATGGAATCGGTGTTGACGAACACGATCATGAAGGACGTGTGATAACGCTTGAAATGGACAAGTTCTTTATGGTGACTTGCTATACACCGAATTCTCAAGATGGATTGAAGCGTTTGGAGTATCGTATGAGCTGGGAGGATGATTTCCGTGCTTATTTGTTGTCTTTAAACGAGAAGAAACCTGTTGTTGTCTGTGGAGATTTGAATGTCGCGCACAATGAAATCGACTTGAAAAATCCGAAAACCAATCATTTCAATGCAGGATTCTCAGATGAAGAGCGCGGGAAAATGACAGTATTGCTTAGTTCCGGTTTTACAGATACTTTCCGTCATTTTAATCCGGATTTGAAAGATGCATATAGTTGGTGGAGCTATCGTTTCCATGCTAGGGAGAAGAATTCAGGGTGGCGTATTGATTATTTCCTCACTTCTTCTTCTGTTGACGACAAACTGGTTTCTGCGGCTATTCATAACGAAATATTTGGCTCGGATCATTGTCCAGTTGAGCTTGTTGCTGACTTATAATGCGTTTTATTGATAAGAAATACGAAATTTTAAGATAAATGAAAAATTGGTTAAAACATTTGGGCGTTTTTGCCCTGTTTATTGCCTTGGTTTTGGTTTTCTTCAAACCATGTCTGCTAGATAACAAAGTGTTACGTCAAGGTGATATTGAAAAGTTTGAAGGTATGAGCAAGGAGGTTAAAGACTTCCAACAATCATCGGGAGAAAGCACGACTTGGACTGGTTCCATGTTCTCTGGTATGCCTTCATATACCATCACATCCCCTGCCGGCCCTAAGGATTATTTGTCTGGAACTGTTCATGCGGTCTTTGATGCTTTTGGTGATCAGACTGGTGCCATCGTTTTGCTTTCGCTTATCATGATGTATATATTGTTGGCGTCGATGGGCTATGGTATCGCTATATCTGTCTTTGGAGCGATTGCTTACGCATTTTCTTCATATACGCTTATAATAATTGGCGCGGGCCATGTCACAAAAGGGTGGGCGATGGCTTTTATGCCATTGGTGATCCTTGGTATGATGCTCATATTCAAGAAAAAATGGATCGTGGGTTTCCTTGTTTTTTCTGTGGCCTTGTCTCTTGAATTGTGTTCAAACCATATTCAGATTACTTATTATCTTTTGATTCTTTGCTTATTCTTGGGTGTAGGTCATTTGGTGAGTGTTGTCAAAGAAAAGGATTTTTCTTCAGTTATGCCTACTATGGCAACTCTTGTTGGAGCATTTGCCGTAGCATTGATAATCAATTCCGGACGTCTTTATGCCAATTATGAGCAAGGTGATGTTAGTCTTCGCAGTCCTTCTCGTCTTTCTTCCCATGTGGATGGAAAGGATGAATCCATCAAATCCGACGGATTAGATATGGATTATGCTTTCAAATGGAGCTATGGTGGGGCGGAACTGTTGACGTTGATAGTGCCCGATGCTTTTGGTGGAGAAAGCGGAGCAGTCCTTGATAGTAAGACTTCAGAACTGGCTAAAGCATATAGAAACAATGGCTATCAAGTCCCAGAAGTCTTGCGTGCTTCCACCTATTGGGGGGAGCAACCTTTCACTTCTGGTCCTGTCTATTTGGGGGCTATAGTTTGTTTCTTGGCTCTCTTGGCATTTTTCATAGTGGAGAATAAATACAAGTGGTGGATTGTTGCAGGTACAGTTGTGGCTATAATAATGAGTATGGGGGCAAATGCCATAGGCGTTAACTCTATCCTTTTCCACTGTTTACCAATGTACAACAAATTCCGTACGCCTTCTATGGCACTGGTTATTCCTCAACTTACTTTCGCTGTTTTGGCGTGCATGGCACTCAAAACAATTAACGATGGCAAAATGGCTGAAAAGGAGTTGCTGAAAAATGTGTATATTGCCGCAGGTATTACTGCCGGTTTGTGTGCGATTGTTTGGTTGTTCCCTTCGCTGCTGTTGTCTTTCTCATCTGCAAGCGATGCGAAAATGGGATATCCTGATTGGTATTTGTCTGCTTTGATGGACGATAGAGAGGTTTTGGCATCAAGTGATGCTTTCCGCTCGTTGGCGTTCATCGCAGTTTCTTTTGTTTTGGTCTTCCTGGCTTGTAAAAAGACTTTGGAAGATAAAAAAACGTATTTTATTGCTGGTGTTGCTATCCTTTGTTTGTTCGACCTTTGGTATGTTGACCGTCGTTATCTCAACAACGATAATTTCACCCGTAAGGTGGAGGTGGATAATTATCCTTTAACTACTTCTGATCAGGCCATTCTGGCTGATAAGGATTTGAGCTTCCGTGTGCTGACACTCAACAACCCTTTCAACGATACTCATATTTCATATTATCACAAGTCAATCGGTGGCTATAGTGCGGCGAAATTGCGCGACTACCAAGATTTGATTGATCAGCACATTGAACCAGAAATGCAAACGCTTAGAAACAGTTTGAGTGGCATCAGACGTCAAAGTCAGCTAGACAGTATATTCTTATCGTCTCCGGTTCTCAATATGCTGAACATGCGTTATTTTGTGGTAAATGAAGCGAATGTCCCTTTGAAGAATAAGTATGCATGTGGTAATGCTTGGTTCGTTGACAAAGTGGTGGTCGCAAAGGATACTATTCTTGGGGATAAGCAATATAATGAAAGCGATATAGAGATTAGCATGCTAGGCTCTGTTGACCTCAAAAAATCTGCTGTTGTTGCAAAATCTTTTGCAAATTCATTGTCTGCAACATCTTTCACACGAGATGAGTCCTCTATTAAATTGACTAGTTATGCACCAAACAAATTGGAATATGAGTGTGATGCAAAGAGCAACCAATTGGCAGTGTTCTCTGAGATTTATTACCCTCGCGAATGGGTTGCATATATCGATGGAAAGGTAGCTCCACATTTCCGTGCAGACTGGACATTGCGTGCGATGGAGGTCCCTACCGGTAAGCATACCATCGTCTTTAAGTGCGAAGCCTCTACCTATAACACGCTTCGTTCAGTGGGTTCTATCTGTTCTGTTTTATTGCTAATTTCAATGTTTGCATATCCGGCTTTCTTGTATTTAAGAAAACGTAAAAACGAAGCAGGCAAAAACAATTAATAAAGATTCCATCAATAAAAAACCGCAGACGTTATCGTCTGCGGTTTTTTTTCTTCAATTTTGAAGAAAGAAAAGTGAGTTTCACAACTTTACTTTCCAAGGATATAGTATATTTATATAATAGGGTCTATTTTAGGTGATCAAGGCTTTTATCCTTTTCACAATGCAATATTAACCTATTATTCCCTGTTGGATGTGGATTTTCTAAAGTAAAGATGTGGATATTTTTTTTATTTGTTGAAGATGTGGATTTTTTTAGTCTTAAAGATGTGGATTTTTTTTACGTAAAGTGTGTAAAAATCTTACATTAGAATTGTAACTATTTGATAATGAATATGACGAAAAACTACATCTCTAAAATTTTTTTGAAAAATGTGTTTTCTTCCTTTTCATCTTCTTCCTGATTTTTATAGGTGAGTTTGTGGAAGGGACTCAATTTTTTTATGCGGTTAAATCTTGTTTCGCTGTATTCTGCAAACATTTCGCGTTGTAAAATGTAAGCTGCGTCACCACTGAAATAAGGACATTTCTGCCAAATGGTTCGGTTCGTTTCATTCCTGTTGACGATGAGTGTGAAGAACAGGTGGAAGATTGAGTAGGAAATGAGTTTGTTTTCTTTTTCCCAATAGTGTTCCAAACATTCTTTCATATCTTCAATGATGGGATTCCCTGGCTTTGTCCCAATGAACCAATTGCAAGCCGACACCCCGCCTTGTTGCTGACATCCTACACAAAACAAGTCTGATTCAATGATTTCTTTGGGAAGGTTTTCTGTGAATAGGACTGTCGCATCTATCCATAGTCCTCCGTAGCGTGCAAGTATGGCTAATCTTACATAATCCGAATAAAAGGTGTGATTGATGATGCCTTTCTCATATTTGTCCTTGATGTGTGTAGGAATGCTGATAAGCTCTGTTATGTTATCAGCTGTCACAAATCTTACTGGAATAGGGTGACAATGGTCTCTGATTGAAGCAACACATTTCTTTAAAAGTTGCGGCATCGCCTCTTCCCCTTGTAACCAGCAAACCCATATTGTGGGTGTGTATTGTGTGGTGGCGCAGAAGCTCCTTTCGGTCGGAAGTTCATGCACATAACGCTCCAGATATTTCTGCGCTCCAATACGGGAACAGATGGCGGTCACATCTTTGTCTCTTGTGAATAGACGTGCCGACAGTTTATATAAAGCCGGAATAATACCGATTCTCTTTATTAGCATGGTGTTTGGAATTGTGCTAATCCATGAATTCTCTTTTACCATTGTTTGCGGTAAAGTCTCTCCGTATGTTTAATCATGACGGTTTTACGAGTGCCGACGGTCCATTTCTTGATGGGCGTCATAAAATCTTCTCCGTAGATGTCGGAAAGCCAGTTTTTGCGCAGAACCGGCATTTTTATAGGATAACCGAGGAAATCGACCTCCTCCATTGTGCATTTATCACAAGGCCAAAGAACGCAAGGAAAACCGTCGCTTTGGTTGGCTTCTCTCCAATCTTTTGTCTCATGGCGGCGGGCTACATAGCAGTATAGCTTGTCTGGTTCCATGTCGAAGTAGTAAAATACATCGATTTGAACGCCTTTGTATTCAAATTGTTCTTCGGTCACGCGTCCTGTTTCCTTGACATAAAATTGTCGTGTCAGTTTGAATCCGAATTTCTCCATTCTTTCTGCGATGTCGTCTGGTCGTTGTATGCCCAATACACCAACGTCAAGGTCAAAGTCGTGTGCGATAAACCCGTGTTCCCGATAGGCTCCGAGCAAGGTTCCGAATGTGGGAAACATTTCGGCACCGAAACTTTTGAATGCCTTGTCAGCCTCAATCAGCGTTTCAAATCCGTGTTTTTTGAAAGCCTTTTGTATTTTCCTTTCTCGAAAGTAAGCGTCTATCTTTACAAATTGCTGATATAGACCGAATTTTCTTGTTAGTTTTACGAAAAATTCTCTCATCGTATTGCTGTTTTGTATGTAAAATTAAGCGAAAAAAGAGACAACTACAAGTTTTGTTTTCTCTTTGTTTTGGTGGTGAGGCGATTCTCTTTGATATTGAAATGTATGGAAGAAAAAAACAACAAAATACCTGCAAAGATGAACAGATGAGTGGTTTTATCATGCCAGTCTCAGTTGTTGTTTGTGACAGTAAGTTGAGATTGAATTATTATTTATGGATGATAAGTTGCAAAAAAATATATTTTTATCGGTTGAACTCTTTGATTAAGTTGTATCTTTGTGGATAAAGTAAGAGATTGTGAAGCTGTGATAGATTAAAGTCGGAAACGTGCTGGTTTGTTTTGAATGAATATTCTGTCTCAATGGACATCCATTGACCCAAACAGATTCCCTTCAAAACATCCTGAAAATCCACATATAAGAATCTCCAACAATTACTAAAACAACTTCTAAGAACATTTGGGTATTATAGAACCCCTTAAAAGTATTCTACGATGCAAGCAATCATATTAGCGGCAGGAATGGGCAAACGTCTTGGTGAGTTTACCCGTAATAACACGAAATGCATGGTGCCGGTCAACGGAGTCCCAATGATAGACCGACTGCTAAAACAACTATGCAAATTATCTCTCAAAAGAGTTATTATCGTCATTGGTTATGAAGGACAAAAACTGGTGGATTATGTCAATGAACATTTTTCCGATAAATTATGCATCGAATTCATCAACAATCCTATCTACTATAAAACCAATAATATATATTCGCTTTCTCTAACTCAAGAGAAAATGCAGGAAGATGACACTCTGCTAATAGAGTCGGACTTGCTTCTCGACGATAGAATGTTTCCGCTCATTCTCAACAATCCTCATCCAAACCTTGCATTGGTGGCAAAATACCAGACTTGGATGGATGGAACAATGGTCAAAATTGACGAGGACAACAACATTATTAACTTCGTTCCCAAAAAGGCATTCAAATATTCGGATGTTGACCAATACTACAAAACGGTCAATGTTTACAAATTCAGCCGAGACTTCTCTATTCATAAGTATGTTCCTTTCCTCAATGCATATAGTGAGGCGCTGGGCAACAATGAATATTACGAACAGGTGCTCCGTGTTATCTGTTTCTTGGACAAGTCGGATTTGAAGGCTCTTCCTATCAATGACGAAAAATGGTATGAGTCGGACGACAAAGCCGATCTGGACATATCTGAAGCTCTTTTCGCTCAAGGAGATGAACGCCTAAAAAAATATATGAAACGGTTTGGCGGTTATTGGCGATTCCCAAACATGCTAGATTACTGTTATCTTGTAAACCCCTATTTCCCTTCGCCAAAACTTTTAGATGAAATGCGCGCAAACTTTGACATTCTTTTGACGGAATATCCTTCTGGCATGTATGTCAACACACTGCTCGCAAGCAAATGCTTTGGGGTGAAGGAACCGTATGTTTTACCCGGCAATGGCGCTGCTGAACTGATCAAAAGTTTGATGGAGAACATCGATGGTAAACTTGGTGTCATCTATCCTACCTTCGAAGAATATCCGAACCGCAGAATTCAACAATCGTTGGTGAAATATACTCCGGGGAAAGAGGATTTCAGATACAACGCTGATGACCTCATAGATTTCTTCGGAAACAATCCTGTTGAAAACCTTCTCATCATCAACCCTGATAATCCGTCGGGCAATTATCTGTCCAAAAACGAAATCATAAAATTGGCTGACTGGTGTAAAAGCAAAGACATCCGATTGATTGTCGATATTAGTTTCATTGATTTCAGCGAAAACTACGAGGAAGACTCTCTCTTGCACGATGACATTCTCGAAACTTACCCTAAGATGGTTGTGATGAAAAGCATTTCCAAATCGTATGGCGTTCCTGGCTTACGCCTGGGTATTATGGCTTCGGCAGACACAGAATTGATTTCATGGATGAAGAAAGATGTATCTATTTGGAACATCAACTCTTTTGCAGAGTTCTTCATGCAGATTTACTCAAAGTACGAAAAGGATTACAAATCGGCCTGTATCAAATTCCAACAAGAACGTGAAATGTTCAAGGCTGAACTGGACAGCATTCCTTTCTTGCGCGTCATTCCGAGCCAAGCCAACTACTTCCTTTGTGAGGTGACCGAGAGATTCTCTTCTCACGAATTGGCTGTCAAATTATTGGAAGAACACAATATCCTCATCAAGGACTGTTCTACAAAAAAAGTTTTCAACGGCAGAAATTACATTCGCTTGGCTGTGAGAAGGAGAGAGGATAATATGCGACTGATCAAATCACTAAGAAGCCTTGTACTATGAGGATATGTATTTGTGGAGGTGGGTCATTAGGTCATGTATGTGCAGGTGTGCTTTCCTCGCATAATGATTGTTCGGTAAATTTATACACAAAACATCCTCAGCAATGGAAGCACGACATCGTGATTACGGACTTTAACAACAAGGTGATTCAAGGCCGATTGGATGTCATCTCTGCAAATGCACAAGTAGCAATGGAGAATTGTGACACTATATTGCTTTGCCTTCCTGGCTTTCTTATTGAAAAGACTTTGCGAGAGATAAAACCTTATATCAAGGGGAAGAACGTGGGTAGCATCGTTTCAAGCACGGGATTCTTTTTTATGTCTCATGATGTTTTAGGTGATGAAGCAAAATTGTTTGGGTTTCAAAGAGTGCCGTTTATCGCAAGAGTTGACCAATACGGACAGTCTGCCAACTTGTTAGGCTACAAACCTAAGGTGGCAATTGCAACAGAAAACATAGGAAATGCGGATGAGTTCAGACAGACAATTGAAACGTTATTCAACACGCCTACCACTTTGCTTAACAGCTTTTATGAGGCGGCTTTGACCAACAGCAACCCGATTTTACACACAGGACGTCTCTACTCTCTATTCCATGGGAAAGAAACGGAATTCTTCGACCATAATATTCTCTTTTATAAAGAGTGGACAGACGAATCTTCGCAAACACTCATACAGATGGATGAGGAATTTTTTCGTCTGTTGAAATCTTTAGGTTTGGATAAAGGTAGCATTCCTTCTTTATTGGAATACTACGAATCAACAGATGCGGCGTCGCTAACCAACAAAATTCGCTCCATCGCGGCCTTTCAAAACATTCTCAGCCCGATGAAAGAGACCTCCGAAGGCTGGTTGGTTGATTTTGAAAATCGGTATTTCAGTGAGGATTTCCCTTTCGGACTTCGTTTTATCAAAAACCTGGCAAAAGAAAAAGGCATAGTCACCCCTACTATTGACAAGGTGCTTGATTGGGGAATGGAATGGATTGGAAAAAGAAATTAATATGTTCAACGGTTGGTTGAAATCCATCGCTTGTAAAAAAACGCACCAGTTGAGAAACAACTGGTGCGTTTTTTAGTTTATGAAGTTGCTATTATTTTGCCAGTTTCGCAGATTCCATTTTACCATTGAAGTTAACTGCGCCATTTTCATTGACAGCTTTTGCGGAAATTGTCATTGGGGCATAATCGTTAGACATACCAACTTCAGGCACTGCCCATGTGAGTGTGCCGCTTAAGTTATAGTCAATAACTGTAAGAGAATCGTTGCTGCCAGGTTTTGTTGTGAAAGTGTAGCTGGCTGAACTGATGGAGTCTATAATGTTGTAGGTTCCAGGAACATTCCCATTAATGTAACTTTTGAAGCGCCATGCTCCATTACCGATGGCTATCTGGCTGTTTACTACAGTAAGGTTTCTGGTGCTGTCGAGCGTAACATCGCTCCAAGTCATTCTAAGCAAACGATTTGGGTGCCTAACGACTGAGTCGCTAACACCATCGGAAGCAGTGAGGTGAATTTCCCAGTTACCGCTTACCGTTACGTATTCTCCTGAATTGCCCTCATTGTCGTCGCTACCGCAAGATGACACACAAAGAGCTGCGCCAAGACTGGCAAGAAGAAGAAGAATTTTTTTCATAAGATTTTAGTTTTATATATGTATGCAAATTTATGAAATCTATTTTGATTTTTTGTCTATTTTTCTTCCTTTTCTCCATTTTAATTTTCCGTGTTCTCTTTTTATTTGCTAAATTTGTTGAAATTCATTTAATTTTCGATTAGATTATGCTCAAACATTCAATATTTTTTGCTCTTTTAGTCTCTTTCGTTTTTTCTGACAGTAGCATGGCTGCAGGCTTGAACAAAATTGACAAAAAAGGAAGACAGGGACAATGGGAAAAATTGTATCCCAATGGAAATAAAATGTATGAAGGACAGTTTAAGAATGATGTTCCTTTCGGTGTTTTCAAAAGATATGCCGAAAACGGTAATCTTCAGTCTGTTCAGACTTACGGAAAAGGAGACGAGTCTTCAGTCGTCTTTTACGAATTTGATGGTAAAACAGTATCTTCTGAAGGAAAATTCAAAGGTAAACTAAAGGTTGGAGAATGGAAGTATTACAGCAATGGAACTTTGATTCTCACCGAAATGTATGTTGATGGAAAGAAAAATGGTGTCTCAAAGAGTTATCGTGAAGGAAAACTCTTGGAAGAAACTCCATATAAGAACGATCTGAAAGATGGCGTGGAAAAAGCTTATCTCCCAGATGGAAAACTCTATGCGGAAACAACCTACAAAGAGGGTAAACTTCATGGCCCTTATAAAATGTACGAAGGAAATGAAACTCCGGTAGAGACTGGCGAGTTTAATAATGACAATCGCCATGGGAAATGGGTCATTTATGATGAAAATGGAAAACAATTGGAAGAAACAGTATATGTGAATGGACAATTGCAGGAAACGAAGAAACTTCAGAAAGAACAGTTCCAGCAACTGAAAGAGAATGAAAGGAATAAAGGTAAGTTTATAGAGCCTTCTTCTTCAGAACCAAAGAATTGATTGATGTATGCTCAGTCAAAGTTCTTCAATTCCATATTGCTCTTTAAGTGAATATCTTTCGCTGGTATCTCAAGCGATTTCAGATAATGTGCCTTCCGGTCAGTGGCTGAGAGCCGAAATAAATGAATGCCGATTGGCAACCAACGGACATTTCTATATGACATTGGTTGAAAAGGCTTCTGATGATAAAGCGACTTTGCTTGCCAAAACGAATGCTGTTATTTGGAGGAATAATTATGCTTTTATAGGGAGGATGTTTGCGGAAACTACAGGACAACCTCTTTCTGCTGGTATGAGTGTACTTGTGAAAGTTACCCCTAATTTCAGCGGCGCTTTTGGTTTCTCTCTCTATGTCACCGATATAGATCCGGCATTCACTATGGGCGATTTGGCTCGAAAACGCCAGGAAACCATTGCTTTATTGAAGAAAGATGGGGTTTGGGATATGAATCATGATCTCTCTATCCCTGTTCTTCCTCAGCGTATCGCTATCATCTCATCTCCAACAGCTGCTGGTTATGGCGATTTTTGCAAACATCTTGACGAAAATGCTGGAAATTTCGTGTTTTATCATCATTTATTCCCAGCTATAATGCAAGGGAATAATGCCCCGGCTTCCATAATGGAAGCTCTTGATCAGGTATTTCAGTATGAAGATATGTTTGATGTCCTGGTCATTATTCGAGGCGGAGGAGATTCTTCTGATTTGTTGGCTTTTGATGATTACGATTTGGCTAGTTGCGTTGCTCAGTTCCCTTTGCCTGTAATAACGGGAATAGGACACCAGCGAGATGAAAGTGTACTTGATTTGGTCGCAAATGTGCATTGTAAAACCCCAACTGCTGTTGCTGACTATCTGGTGGATTGCTTGCAACAGAATGATAATCTGTTGGATAATGCAATTGATTTGCTGAAAAGATATTCTCAAAATTTGTTGGAAGAGGCAGACTCAAGACTGGACAAAAAAATGGTTTCGATTTCACAGATACCAAGACAGTTGGAAGAGTCGTCTTCTTACTTGGTTGACTGCCAATCGAGGCTGAAAATGGAAGTCTTGAATTTGTTGTATGCTGAAAACAACAAGAATAATCAGATGTCAAACAACCTTTTCCGTATGGTTTCTCGATTGATAGTCGGTGCTGAAGGACGATTGAACAAATCTGCTCAAATTTTACCTTCATTGGTCTGCAATTTTATGGAAAAACAGCGTAATTCTTTGAATTTGCTGGAGCAAAGAATACATCTGCAATCACCGAAACGTCTGTTGGAAAAGGGGTATTCGTTGGCTTTACTAAATGGGAAAATCCTTAAAGATATTTCCTTAATAAAGTCAGGAAACCATATTGAAGTTTGTCTTGCAAATGGAAAAATAGATGCAGAAGTGAAATCTGTTGAATCAAACAAATGTTAATACCTGATAATAGATAGTATATAATGAAGAAGATAGAAGAAAAACAACTCTCTTACACAGAAAGTATGGAAGAATTGGAGGCAATTCTTGAAAAAATTGAGAACGGGGAAATGGATATAGACGCACTTAGCGAAAATGTGGCTCGTGCATCAATTCTAATAAAAGCGTGCAAGGAAAAATTGCACAAGACGAATGAAACAGTTAAAGAACTTCTTGATAATCTTGATAAATGAAAAAAACGAAGGGCTCCCCGAGGGCACTGAAAAACCTGCTCGCAGATAATTATCGCACTTGTGTATTGCACAAGTGCGATTTTTTTCGTATATTAGTACTGTAAAAGAAACAGTTATG
>JAGHUM010000050.1 GCA_018064855.1 Candidatus Physcocola equi | reverse complement strand
AAACTGACACCAGACAGAATCAATGAGATTTAGAATGGTTTAGAATCAGCCTTCGGGCTGATTTTATTGTTTTATAGCGTTTTTAGGCTATATTTGCAGATATAATTAATAAATTAGACGTTTACAAAAAAGAAAGACGAAAAATGCGTTACACGAAGTTAAGAGCTATCTCTTTTGCCCTTATGTTGGGTTCAACGTCGTTCTGCATGCAAGCTAGAAATGCCGACGTTAAGCGTATAGAGATTGATAAAGAATCGTCATACAGTTTCTTGAGTTGCGACGGAATTGGAGAGAGTGGACTTATTCTGACGACAAAGGAGAAAGACAAGCAGAAAAATGCTACTAAAGACCATGAAATTCTGACTTTTACAAAGTACGACACGCTACTTGCGAAAACGAAGAGTATAGATGCCAACACCACCGACAAAGGTTCCATCTACCAGGTGACTTCTGGAAGCAATCTCTATAGAATTTCGATGACCAAAGGCGGAGAATACGAAATATTGTTTCTCGATGGAGAGAAAATGACGTCCAAAACTCTGAATGGAGACATTGGAAAGAAGACCATCTTAGAGTCGTATGTTGTGATGGGCGATTACATCTATCTTTCTGGTCTTCAGAAAGGACTTCCGTTTGTTTGTGCCGTAAATGTGAAGTCGGGTGTCAGTCAGCTAACCAATATCACCCCTCTCAACAAGAAGCGTTTTGCGATGATGTCTTTCGAAGCTGACATCAACCAAAAAGAGGTGCACTTGTTCACTAAGGAATTGGCCGACAAGGGTTATATCATCAAGCTTTATGTTTTCGTCGATGGCAAACAGACGAACGAAATCAGCATTGCTCCCGATTCAGAAGACAAGTATCCGGCAACAGCTTTCGCTTCGAAAATGAGCGACGGGTCATACATCATCTCCGGAACCTATTCGCCAAAGGACACGAAACGGACCGATCGTTCTACCGGTGTATTTTTGAAAAAGGTATCGAACGGCAACACCGTCTTTTCGAACTACACCAACTACCTCGACCTTAAGAACTTCACTTCTTACATGTCGGAAAGAAAGCAAGAAAGGGTAGAGAAGAAGAAGGCAAAGAAAGAAGCCAAGGACGAAGAATTCGTCATTAACTATAACATGTTGCCTTACAAGGTGATAGAAGACAATGGCAAGTACCTTTTGGTAGGCGAAGCTTATTACCCGACCTATCGCATGGAATCGTATACCGTGATGGTGGGAACCGGAAATGGTGGTATGACACAACAAACGATGTGGCGACAAGTGTTTGACGGGTTTGCCTATACCCACTATTTCGTTATGGAATTTGATGGTCAGGGAAAAATGGAGTGGAGCAATTCGGCGCCTATAGAAGTGTTGAAATCGTGGGTGCCAAGGCGACACTTGTCTGTAAGCAAGAATGCCAGTTCGCTTGAGGTCGTCTATCCGTCGTTCGGCCATATGAACAACGTGTCTTACGGTGCAAACGGAGAAGAGGTTTCGAAAGAAGAAATCAAGTACGTTGGCGATGAACAGAAGCTTAAACGGTATTATGGTCTCGACACGGAATACTGGTTTGGAGAAAACTTCCTTTCATCCGGCCTCTTGAAAATCAAGGATGATGACGGTAAGCGACGTATTTTCAGCATCAACAAGATCTCCTTTTGAGATAGGGAACTGGTGCTAAATGAAGGGCTGAATTCTAGAAGGGATTCAGCCTTTTTTTCATTCAATAAAGGCTGTTAACGAAGAAATCGAGGAGATAATTGTTTCATACTCATCTTCATCTTTGTCACATAGACTACCCATCTCCGAGTCAGTTCTTCCAGTTTCTCATAGTCAATGTAGGCTCTGTCTATAGCAAGTATGTCTCCTGCTGCATATTGGGATGGTTGCAGCATAAAACTGTCATGGGTGGCTGCAGACGTGAACTTGATGTCGGACGGAACTCCTTCGTTTGCATGTATGATGGAGTGTGCCTTTATGCCACCTTTCTTCTTCCCGGTTTTAGGATGCATTGTCAGAAGATGTTGCCAACCGTCAAAATGCTTTATGTATCTCTCCTTGCCGACAATTTCGCAAAACTCAAGAACTTTTCGCTTGTCTAGCTAGTTTATTAACTGTCCGGCTGTCCCGCTATAATGTGTACTTTTGCTCATCGGTTATTTTATTTTTGTGGTGAAAACAAAATAAGCAAGCATCCAGAAGTAAGAAACTGTGTTATTTTTTTGGAAACTGCTTTTGTTGGGCTTATTATAAGTCATTTTCGTTTTTGAGAGATTATTCAGTCACAATGGGCATCGATTGCACCTTTCAGATTCACTTCAAAACAACCTGAAAAATACACATATACCCCCCAAAAAAATTAACAAGCTCTAAAGTTGCGAAGATAAAAAAATCATATACACAAATTATCGATAAGAAAAAATTGGAATAATAAAAAATAACATTATATTTGGGCCACATATCTAGTCATCTGCAACCATCCAATAAATTTGAATTATTCGTAGAAATTCGTTGGCAAAAAAATGCAAACTTGTATATAGACACCAAAAATTATCATATAACAAAAAAAAATAGTATATGAAAAGACTATTCACATCAATCACGCTTGCTTCATTAGCGGCTGGAGTTTACGCACAAAATGTGGTATTTCACAACAATATCCAAGACATAGATGGCAACCAGGAGAGCCTTTGGATTGCCACATCAACAGGAGCTGTCCGACTTAACATTTCAGACAACCAAAAGGACTTTTACTATTCAGCACAAGGTCTATCAGGCAACAATCTATATGCAGTGGCTTGTGATGACGAAAAAGTATATTTTGGTTCCTCAAAAGAAGGCTTGTCTGTCTATTCCAACGGCAGTATTTCGGTTCAAAATGACTTGTTCAAAGAGGGATACAACAAAAACATATACGGTCTCAAATGCTTTGGCAAAAACAAACTTGCTGTAGGTGGGCTTCTCAACATTTACACCATGGAAAATGGAGTTGATCAGAAATACCATTCTGAATTGTCGGATTTAAGTAGTTTCGTGGCCTATTATGATTTTGCAGCAGACAACAATGGAAACATTTGGTTTTGCGGATGGGACCTTCTTAAGAAAAGTTCCTTTGGTTATATCACAAAAGACAAAGAACTGGTATGTATTCCAGGCATCTACCAATCAAACAGTTTGGCTATAGACAATGAAGGATGCGTGTGGATAGGATCGGAGAGGGGACTCTACAAATATGATGGAAAAGAACTCACTCGCTACACTTCCAACGACTTAGGAACCCCGTCTGATGCAGTGTTTGGATTGTGCAAGACAATTGACGGAAGATTATTATTTGGTTCCAAAAATAATCTCGCCATTTTTGATGGAAAGAAGGTTGTTGAACAGATAAACGTTCCAACGGACAACTCCAAAGACTTTGTGACAACCATCTTCCCTGGAGAAGATGCGATATGGGTGGGCACAGCATTATCTGGTCTGTTCAAATATCAAGATGGGGAAATGACAAAGATTGACCTGACAGACAAAAATGCGCCAGAAATCTCACTCGGTGAACAACCTATGATAGGACAAGAATCGACAAATGAGCAGACAAACGTTGACAGCATTCTTTCAAACATGAAATTCAAGTTCCAACTTCCTACTGCCATACCAATAGAGAAAGCAGACCAAGCACCTTCTTCACCAATTTTCGATTTGAGTGGGAAGAAAACAAGTCAGGTGGAAAAAGGGAAAATATACATCCAGAACAGGAAAAAGTTCATGATAAAATAACAGAAACCATGATTAAAAAGGAAAAGATGCGGTTTTAACCGAGGGCACTGAAAAACCTGCTCGCAGATAATTATCGCACTTGTGTATTGCACAAGTGCGATTTTTTTCGTATATTAGTACTGTAAAAGAAACAGTTATG
>JAGHUM010000034.1 GCA_018064855.1 Candidatus Physcocola equi | reverse complement strand
TTCAACCTTCTGTCTGCAAAGATAATACAAGTTTGTAATTACAGAAAAAAAACAAAAAAAATATTAAAACATTTGCAATACAACATAGAAGGGACGCTCGGCTCGAGCGTCCGATATTTAACACATTGAATATCAGCTACATGTATAACAAACGCATGAGTCAAGCGCCCCTACAAAACATCTTCGAATTTCTACACAACTCCATTTTTTTGTAACCGAAGGCTCTTTTTGTTGCAGAGCTCTTTTTGTTGCAGCCGTTTCCTGGTATGTAGGGCTACCCGACATTGTCTGTGAAGAGGCGAATAGAGCAAAAGCTTGCTTAGGGTATAGTGCATCTCTACAGGCAAGATGAGCTGAAAGCCATCAGGAAACGACAGTGCTTTTTTATCTATTCTTGCCGGACACTGTGTTTGTGAGAAATGATATCAACAGGAGATAATTACCGCCACTAAATCTCCACTAAGCCAGGACAAGGATAAGCCTACAGGATGGCATCAGCGACTTTTGATAAACAAAGAGACAAAAAGGAACAAACTGATAATTTTGTTTGTTTTGTTGAAAAAACTTCATTTTTTTTTAGGAAAATAATTGCCAACACATAAATTTTCATTAAATTTGCATATTAGAAGAATTGTACAAACTAAATATCAAAATAAAAACTAAACATTTACGATTATGAAAAAGACTATCAAAGGCTTATTATTTGCATTGATGGCAGTAGTATCTTTTAGCGTAATGGCTGAAAATACTGTTGAATTCTATTTCGACAACTTCGCTATCAAGGCTGGTGAAAAAAAGCAAATTGAACTCAAGATGAAGAACAACTTCCTTGGACGCGACTTCCAAGTGCAAGTTTTCTTCCCCGAAGGCATTACTCCTGTACCAACAAGAACTGGTGGCACAGTTTATTTTCAAAAGACAGGTCGTGCAGTAGACGAAGATGGAAGTAACACATTCTCACAACTTTATGTAGCAGAACTTAACCGTATCCGTTTGATGAGTAATAACATGTTGGGTACTGAGTCTACTTACGAAGCTGGCGACGGTGCTGTTGCAAAAATCAATGTTCAAGCTTCTGTTGATTTCGCAGATAAGGTAAAGTTGGTTGTTAAGGCTGCAGACGGCTTCGAGAACAAGCTCAACTACGAAACCGAAACTTCTGTTGCCACTGTAACAATGCAAGGCGAAAAGGAAGCTGGTGTATATCCAGCAGTTACTCTTCCTTGGTTGATCGCTAATGGTACTGACGGTGCTGAATATGGTATCGCAGATCCAGTTGCTGTTCTTTTCGAAACCACTCTTGGCGCATTCGTTCAAGATGCTGCTCACACTCCAATGCGAGTAGTTGCTGACAAGGAATGGGGCGTTTTAGGTTGTGCTGCAGAAACTATGATGGGTGTTTACTCTGTAGAAAACGGTAACCCTTGCCTCACTACTTTCAAAGGCATGCCTACTCCAAAAGAAGACAGTTCTATAGAACCAGCAGTTAAGCAAACCACACTCAACAATGTTCTCTTCGCTCCAGAAGCAAACGAAGTTGTGACATTTGGTGGTTACATGCGCTCAAGCGACAATGCTGTATGTGCATACCCAGGTCCTGGTGACCAAGGTCAATGCATCACCCTCAACTGGTCAGCACTCATGGCTCGCGCAGGTGTTCCTACTGATGGCTCATACTTCAGACTCGTTGGTCCAGTTCTCCAAAAGATGGTTTGGGAAGAAGCTGAAGAAACTCAAGGCATGACTGGCAAGGATGGCCCTGGTGCATGGAAGAACTATGTTGTTTACCCTGTTGAAATCAACACTGACGTTCCAACTGGCGTTAACGATGTAAATGCTAAGACTGTAGCTGGCGTTAAGTATGTAAACGCAGCTGGTGTTGAAAGCAACACTCCATTCGACGGTATCAACATCGTTGTTACTTCTTACACCGATGGCACTATGTCAGCTGTTAAGGTTGTAAAGTAAGAATAAATTCTTATCAATAGAATAAATTCAAAAAGCCGTAGCCCAGTGATTCTCATCACGGCTACGGCTTTTCAATTAAAGTGAACTCTAAAATTCTGCATTTATGAAGCTATCTGAAGAAAAAGAAAAGTGGCTGGAAGTGCGCCGCAAAACCATAACCGACTATTTCAATGTGCCCGCATCGGAGCAGTCAAAAGTGGACAAGGTGTTTGAAGACATGGCGCAAATTGCGGAGCGCTGCAGCGACCAAGGCGAATTTGAAAGAGAAATGCTCACTTCTCCTGTAAACACAGCCTACAACAACCTCTTCACCGGTCTTGCCAAATATGTAAAAAACGCTCAAGGTCCTTCGTCATCCGAATTCAAGAAAGATCTTGCTGTAGGCACAGCAAAAAGCGTTGTTAAAACTCAAGTCAGAAATGGCATCATCGGATGGTTGGTCAACCTTCTGCCAAATTGGATTACCGACTGGTGGATTTATCGTGAATACAACATCCCTGGCGTAGGCGAAGCGAAGAGTGCCATGAATCAGTACGACCAAACTGCAGGTCGCGTAAAGCGTGGCTACGAAGATGCACAGGAACGCGAACGCCTTGAAAAAGAACTTGAAGAAGCCGACCGCAAGCGCAAAGAAGAAGAGGAGGAAAACGCTCGCCGCATAAAGGAAATGCAAGATGCCGCCATGGCAGAAATGGAGAAATACAAGAATAAAGATTAGAGGATAGAGGATAGAGATTAGATGTTAGATGTTAGATGTTAGATGTTAGATGTTAGATTTTAGATTTTAGATTTTAGATGTTTGATGTTTGATGTTTGATAATAATCCAGAGTGTTCCGAGCTCTCGGAGTACTCAGAGTGCTCGGAGGTCTCAGAGCAATCCGAGTATTTGGGGGCTTCAGGCTGTTCCTTTATATTCTATATTCTATATTCTAAATTCTCTAATTTCTAATCTCTAACTTCTAACTTCTAACATCTAATTTCTAATCTCTTTTCTCTATTTTATCACTAAACACCTTTAATATAAGGCAAAGTTTTTGTAAATTTGCATTGAAGTTCACAACGCAGTGACTTACTTGTGCCTTATTCGGCATCTGCTAATTACGCCGATGGCACTTGATTGTTCAACTAAAACTCACACATTTTGGACCCGGACCCTCTTTCGTCAACTTTTTCTCTACTTTGCGACACCAGTAATGCCGCATCCATTGCAATCCAATTCAATCCACCCACTATCGGTGTTATCATCGCGCTCGCCGTTGCATTGATTGCGCTGCTGTTTTCAGCATTCAACTCCGGCTCTGAGATTGCATTTTTCTCGCTCACAAACGAAGAAATTGAAGATATTGAAAGCGATAACACAAGAAATCGCATAAAAAATCTCCTTTCGAAACCCGAAAAACTCCTCGCCACTATTCTCATTGGCAACAATATTGTGAACGTGCTCATCGTTATTGTGCTCAACTACGCGATGAACAAGATGTTTACATTCATCAATTGCGATATAGCCAACTTCATAGTGCAGACCGTGATTCTCACATTCCTCATCCTCCTTTTCGGTGAGGTGATTCCAAAACTCTACGCGAGCAACAACAATATGAAGTTTGCCTCTTTTGCCTCTGGCACTATCGGAATGATGATGGTATTGTTCAGTCCCATATCAAAACTGATGGTAAAGAGCACTTTCATCGTTCGCAAAGCGGTTTCGGCGCACGCCGACGACATCTCGATGGAAGACCTTTCGCGAGCCCTTGAAGCCAGCGATGTTAAAAGCAAAGATGAGAAGGAAATCCTCAAAGGCATTCTCACATTTGGCAACAAGACCGTGTGCGAAATTATGCGCCCTCGCATCGACATCGTTGACATCGACATTGAAAGCAACTTTGAAGAAGTGGTGAAGACAGTGGTGGAAAACGGATATTCACGAATGCCCGTTTTTGAAGAAAATCCCGACAATGTGAAGGGAATGCTCTATGCAAAAGACCTTCTTCCCTATATCGGCAAACGCGACAACGACTTCAAATGGCAAGCTTTGATGCGCCCAGTGTATTTCGTGCCCGAAACTCGCATGATTGACGACTTGTTGGAAGACTTCCGCAAAAAGAAAGTGCACATGGCCATTGTGGTCGATGAGTTTGGATGCGTACAAGGTATCGCCACACTGGAAGATGTGCTTGAAGAAATCGTGGGCGACATCGACGACGAATACGACACCGAGGAAAAATACTTCACAAAAGAATCGGAAAACACCTACATTTTCGATGCAAAAACCCCTCTCGATGATTTCTACGAAGCCACAGGAACAGAAGAACACGAGTTCGACAATCACTCCGACGAAGTGGAAACCATTGCCGGTTTGCTGCTGAGCATCAAGGGCGATTTCCTGCAAGAGAAAGAGGAAATCAACTGCGGACGCTGCAAATTTACCGTGCTGAAGGTGAAAAAATATCGCATCGCCAAAGTGCGTGTTTTTGTTGAGCCTATAGAAGAAGCAAATAAAGAAGAATAATGGCTTACGCAGGCACGATATCATTCCCCGACGGTACAATTCTGCACCAATGGTTGCTCAGCGAAACATCGGAGCAACTTGCCGACATGTGTCGTCAGGAAGGTCTTGACGCATCTTGCGAAGCTAAGGCTGAAAGTCGCAAAAAAGAAATTTTGGGCGAACGCATGCTGATGAAGACTATCTTTGGCATCGACACCCCCATTCTCCACAATGCCGACCGCCTGCCCTACATAGAGAATAGTCACATCAATATATCAATTGCCCACACAAAGGGCTATTTAGGCATAGCATTGAACCACCACCACTGCATGGGAATAGATGTGGAGCAATACCGTCGGCGGGTGTTGAGTGTGCGCGAGATGTTCCTTAACGAGGCTGAACAGCAATGGTTGAAGACCGACGACGAACTTGCCCATATGATAGCCTGGACAGCAAAAGAGGCAATCTTTAAAAATATCGGCCAACGAGATCTTGTGAAAAGTTATCGCAACGAGATTATGCTTCTTCCCTATCCATCGCCCCACATCGGCGAAACCATCACTCATGCTGGATGCTTCAAAAGCGAAGATTTCTATCTGCAAACCCGCCTGACCGACGGGTTCATCCTTACCTTTACCTGCCCCAAAAGATATTTGCCCAGCAGATAAGGCGC
>JAGHUM010000097.1 GCA_018064855.1 Candidatus Physcocola equi | reverse complement strand
TTTGATGGTGTTTGAGATGGTGCTGCGAAGTTTTTCGGTTGTACTGCATCCGCTCAAGTCGAATCTCAGCACCTCATATTTTGTCCATTTCTGCTCAAGGTCCATAATCTTGAGTCCTTCAAACAGGTCTTTGCGGGCATTGAAATAGCATTCAAGGGTGGACAGGAAAAGCGATTTCCCGAAACGACGTGGACGGCCGAGGAAAAAGACTTCTCCGTTAGTGTCATGTGCTAATTTGTGGACATATTCCGTCTTGTCTGCATAGAGCAAACCGTTTGTTCTGATTTTTTCAAAATCCTGCATGCCACAAGGCAATGGCTGTAAGTCTTTGTATTTTTCCTTGATGTCCACCATAAGTCAGTCTGTTTTTTGCAAAGTTAATGATTTACTGCTGAAATATGAAACTGTTTAATTTTTTGTTGGTGATTTTAGCATGCGGACTTATAAAGGTTGTTTTAAGAAATTGTTAAATTTTGTTGGAGATTTTATAAGGTATTTTTCAGGATGTTTTGAAGAGAATCAGAAAGAGATAAATTTCCATTGTGATAGCGGATTTTTCGCAAATGTTTGCATATAAAAAGGCTTGCATTCAATCAAATGCAAGCCTTTTTCAGTCCTATATTGAAGTCAAGTTTAGTTCTCAAGGTCGATCTCAATGTCCTCTTCGTCTTTGAGTGCATCTGCAACCAAAAGCAACACATCTGCCTCATCTGCGCCAAGCGCATCAGTGATGGCCAAAAGGTTTTCCGCTTCCGAGTGAGAGAAAGTGCCGTCGGCAAGGATTACCTGGATAGCGATTGCAATGACGCCGGCCACGTCTTCGTCTGCCACGTTTGCTGCTGCTTTTTCCAGCATATTGTTGACTGCATCTTCGTTTTCAAATTCAGATGCCAACTTTTCGATGTTCTTAACAAATGTAGTCTCGTCCGCTTCAATTGCCTTTGCAACTTCTGAGACAACAATTTTTTCTGCTTCTGCAAATTCACCATCAGCCCATACAGCAACGGCAACAATCTTTTCTATATCTTCGATATTTGTTTTCATGCGGTTTCTTTGTGCTTTTGATTAGGAGAAAAATTTTTTGATTTTGTTCATAATGCTTCCTTTGGAAGCTCTGGCTTTTGCCATTTTCTCGCACATTGCTTTCCCTTCTTTTGTGCGCTTATCCACTTTTCCTTCTTTGGTTTTTTTTACTGCCATAATCTTTTTGTTTTAACTTTTTTTCACTCTTCTTTTTGCCTTCTTTTCTCTTGCGGCTCTCGCTTTGGCCATGCGCTCTGCTATAGCCCGTCCTTCTTTAGTGCGCAGATCTACGCTTCCGTCTGCTGTACGTTTTACCATAATTTATATTTTTATTTTGATCCAACTGTGCTTAATGATGCGTCGTTCTTTGCCAAATCGCTGTTGTCTGGTTTCGCAACTTGAACGGTGATGCCAAATTTTTCTTTGAACATTTTTTCAAAATCCTGAACGGCAACCGAGGTTTTGTAAATAAGTGTGCCTGCAGGTTTGCCTTCTTTTGACAATGATTCAAGCGCTGCGTTTTCATCTGCGAAATGAACACCTTTATAGACGCGAAGGTATGCGCCTGTTGTCTTGTTGAACTGCTTTTGAAGGGTCTTTACCTTCATTGCTCCGAAAATTGTAATTGCTGACATAATTGTGTGGTTTTTTTATTTGTTTGTTCAAAGTAACAAGAAATTTTTTTTATTCGAGTGGTCCATTTTGGTCCTTATTTGCGTTTGTGTTGAATAACATATTTTTTTATTATTTTTGCGCAAATTGTGAGGTTGGTCTATATTCTAATTCTATTTTTCATGGGTAAACTAAAAATCCTTTTGACTGGTTTTCTTCCTTTCGGGGGGAATACTATAAATCCTTCGCAACTGATTGTGGAATCGTTGGAATATTCTCATCCCTGCGTTGAACTGCATAAGGTTATCCTTCCTGTGTCGTTTCTTCAATCAAAAAAACAAGTTGAAGAATTGATGGAAGTGCTGAGGCCAGATGCTGTCATCTCAATCGGTCAGAGCGGAGGACGTGGCGAAATAAATATTGAACGAATAGCAGTTAACCTGAACGATGCGGTTAAGCCCGATAATGACGGGGATATACCTTTCGAACGGAAAATATATGAGGATGGTGCCAACGCCTATTTCGCTACTGTTCCTGTGAAAAAAATCGTGCAAAACATAAAAGACGCTGGCATTCCTGCCGCCCTTTCGAATTCTGCGGGATTGTATGTCTGCAACAATGTCATGTACACTGTACTTCACAATGTGGCAGCCCGTCACATTCCGGTTGTGGCGGGTTTTATTCATGTGCCTTATCTCCCCCAGCAGACTGCATTGATGGATAAAAAACCGAGTATGAATCTGCAGGACATGATTGCGGCGGTCAGAATTGCAATCGATACCGTGGTATGTGAATTGTCTTCTCTCAAACCAAATTTTCCAATCGTTTAATTTTTCTTGTTTATGGAACAACTTTTCAAACTATATCAGACCAACTCAATATCGGGTAGTGAGGTTGAAATAAGATCTGTCATTAAAGAAATGCTTGCCGATGTTGAATTGGATATCCGGGTTGATTTTATCGGAAATATGTTCATCACTAAAGGTAAGGCTGATACATACCCTTGCGTGGCGGCTCACATGGATGAAATTCACAATCCATGCCAGCGGAATATCATTGAAGCGGGTGGGGTGGTGATAGCGGTAGATGGGAATGGCAGACAGGTCGGCACTGGCGCGGATGACAAAAACGGCGTTTGGGTTGCAATCAAACTTCTTCATGAGATGCCAGTGCTCAAGGCTGTTTTCTTCGTCGAGGAGGAAAAGAAAGGCGACCTTTCAGGCTGCCGTGGAGCGCATGCTGCCAATCTCGATTTCTTCACCGACTGCCGCTATATTTTGGAATGTGACCGAAAGGGTGCTTCCGACTGGATTGTTCAAGGCAAGGATGTACCATTGTGCGAACCGACTTTTATCCCGCAAAGTATTCTCGATAAATACCGTTATTTGCCTGTCAACGGAGGTAAAACGGATGTGGTGGAACTGAAAATGCGAGGTCTGGCTATTCCTGTCTGCAATATCAGTTGCGGCTATTACAACGCGCATCACGAAAATGAATATACCGTATGGAGTGAACTCGTCAATTGCTTGAATTTTGTGAGAGAGATAATCGTATCGAATATTTAAGGAGACTACTCTTTGATTTTTCAGAAGTTGTTTATACGAAAAAAGCGACAACCCCAATACAGGTTGTCGCTTTTCTTTATTCATGTTTTGTGCGTTATTATCTCCCCACCACAACAGCTTTGTCTTTGTCTTTTTTCAGCAGCACATTGTCGGTGTTGATGTCTTTTTCATTACCGAGTAAGCGCCCATTGCTGTCAAATACAGTTACAGGTGCGTCGGATTTGTCATCGATTGTGTTTTCAATCTTCGTCGGTGCTTCGGTGAAAAACTCGATTCTGTCGATGTTGATCCAGTCGCCTGAAATTTGAATTTTCAAGACGTGTTCACCTTCTGTTAGTTCTTTGGTCGTTTCTGTGTCGGCATTGAGGTAACTTTCCCATTCTCCACCGTTTTCGTCAGTCTGAATCAGGTCTGAGATGCCTTCGTTGTCGAGGAAAAGTTTGATGCCGACATTCGGATTCCCCGTAGAAAGACGGGCGCGAATCTTATAATTGCGTGTTTCTTTTACGTTGACGGTATATTCCAACCATTCACCGTCTTGCGCGTATCCAACGGCATAACCTCCATTCTCATCTGTGGTGTAAACATCCACGCCATCTTGTCGGTAGGCTTTGCCGCGGTTTTCGCTGTCTTTGTCGTAATAGGCTTTGCCCGATCCGCCAAGGTCGTAGTTCTCCGCTTCGATAATGCCGGGAATGTTTGCTGGCTCGTTGAGGTATGGTGATTGAGGAATGTTGTGCGACTGATCCACAAAATACCAATAGTCGAAATCAAACATATCCCTGTTTTGGCCGGAGAAGGTGATGAACACATCGTGAATGCCTGTGATATATGATGCTTCTGTTTCCAGTTCGCTCCATGCGTTGTTGGTGCTTGGTACATTCAGTTGGGCGATTTTTTCTCCGTCTTTTTTGTCAAGATGCACTTCGATAGTTCCTCCTTTGCCACCTGCGGCTCTAACTGCGGCTACAAATTTGAAAGGACCTTCTTCGCCAAAGTCAACGGAACGGATTTTAAGATAATCTCCGTTGTCTATTCCTTTGACAAATATATTCTTACGGTCGGTGTAGTCCATTCGCAATCCTTCCGAGAATGCTTTTGTCTCTGCCTGAACTTTATTGTATGGGTTAAGGTTGTGAATCGGATTTACCACACCTATAGGGGTCGTTCCGATGAGTGGAATGCTACCATCGTTTCCGTAGGTGAATTCCTCTACAGCGCACGAACGGGTGAAGCCGCCGGTATAACCCTCTGCTCCACGCAGATTTTGGTTATGGTAGAAGAAGAAACTGCGGCCTTTGAAGTCGATGACACCGCTGTGAATGGTGAAGGCGAATTGTCCGACTTTGTTGTCTCTGTTGTTAGGGTCCATAATGATTCCTCTTGGAGTCCAAGGACCAACAGGGCTGTTGGATGTGGCGTATGAAATCTTTTCAGGAACACCGTGTGACGCATGCACAAGATAATACAGGCCTTTGCGCTTATACACCCAGGGACCTTCCGTATAGTTGTGGGAACTGGTGGAATTGACGTCTGTCTTTACGATCTGACCATTGATGGAAATCATATCCTTGTTCAGTTTGCAATAGTATAATTTTGGATTGCCCCAATAGAGGTAGGCCTGTCCATCGTCGTCAATAAAAACAGTTGGGTCGATGTAGTCCCAGTTCGGACCGGCAAGTGGTTTGCCGATTGGGTCTTTGTAGGGACCTTCCGGACGATCGGAAACACCTACACCGATACAGCGCGCCCCAGCGCCATTGTCAATGGTTGTTATGTAGAAGTAATATTTCCCGTCTCTTTCAATAGCCTGTGCCGCCCATGCCGCGTTTTTACCTGCCCATTTGAAGTCCAAGTTGCTCATAGGGGCGCCCCGATCGGTCCAGTTCACCATGTCTGTGCTGGAGTAGCAACGCCATTCGTCCATGCTGAAATAGTCGCTGTTGTCGTTGTCATGGCTTGTGAAAACAAACACCGTATCGCCAAAAACAACAGGCGCAGGGTCTGCGGTAAAGTCGGTCTGGTAAATGGGGTTGTCTGCAATTGCTGATATTTGAGCGGCAGCCCCCAGTGCAAGAATAGAAGAAAGTAGTTTATTCATGGTTCAGTAGTTTGATGCTTTTCTGTTGTTGTAGTTTTTGATGTTATTATAATCCGGATGCAAAACTATTTTTCTTTAATTTGCAAATGTTTGAAAATATCGTCATATAGTTGGATTTTTTGTGAAGTCGCTGATTTGTCTGGTGGTAGCGTGCCGTTGTACTTGAATGTTGACACATTTTTTGTGCTTTATTGGTAGTTTCCCAAATTTTTCCATTATCTTTGCCCATATATAACACACTATTTCTCTCACTTAAATTTTTATAGCCTATAGAACATTCTTTACTTTGTAATTTTAAATAAGAACAAAGATGACGAATGAACTGAGCAAATGCACAGACGAAATGCTTGTGCAGTTGTATGCCGAAGGAAACGACAACGCCTTCGACGTTCTTCTTATGCGCTATAAAAGGAAGGTGTTCTCCTATATCATGACCAAGGTGAAGGATGAAGACTTGGCCAACGATATTTTCCAAGATACATTCATTAAGGCTATCACTACGATTAAAGGTAAAGGGTATTCCGAAATGGGCAAATTCGCTCAGTGGATTATCCGCATTGCCCGTAATCTTACGATTGATTATTTCAGACGATCGTCTGCTGAAAATGAAGTGCCAGGTGAGCAACAAAATGAAAACGGACAATCAATTTTTGAATTGTTGCCCGTTTATGACGTTTCTGTTGAAGATGAAATGGTGGAAAAGCAGATGCTTGACGATGTGGTCAGATTGGCCAATGAGTTGCCTGAAGCGCAGAAACAGGTGCTTTTTATGCGCATCTACCAGGATATGGATTTCAAAGACATTGCTAAATCCACAGGGGTAAGTATCAATACTGCGCTTGGCCGTATGCGTTATGCGTTGATTAACTTACGCAAGATGGTCACTGAGCAGCAATAATGTTGAGAATGACCGATACTGCGGCGTGCATGGATGGCACCGGCACGTATTCAAATCTGCCGTGGAAGTTGTGACCTCCGGCGAAGATGTTGGGGCAAGGAAGGCCTTTGAATGACAACTGCGCTCCGTCTGTTCCGCCTCTGATGGGACTGATTTTGGGTGTTATTCCAGCCTCTGCCATCGCTTTTTTCGCGCGATCTACAATGTGCATGACCGGCATGATTTGCTCAATCATGTTGCGATATTGGTCTCGTATTTCCAGATGGATGCTTTTGTCGCCATATTTGTCGCACAGGAAGGCAACTATGCGTCTGATTGTTTCTTTGCGTTGCTCAAACAAATCTGCGTCATGATCGCGTATGATGTAATGCAGTGTGGCCTGTTCCACTTCTCCTTCCATGCCTGTCAGGTGGTAGAAACCTTCTCTTCCTTCTGTGTGTTCCGGTGATTCGGCTTGAGGCAGCAGGCTTTGAAATTCCATTGCCATTTTCATCGCATTGATCATTTTGTTTTTAGCCGACCCTGGATGAATGTTTCTTCCTATGAATGTGATTTTTGCGCTTGCTGCGTTGAAATTCTCGTATTCCAATTCCCCAATTTCTCCTCCATCCATTGTATATGCCCAGTCTGCGCCGAATTTCTGCACGTCAAACAAGTGGGCGCCCATTCCGATTTCTTCATCGGGGTTGAAACCGATTCTTACTTTTCCGTGCTTGATCTCGGGGTGTGTTTGCAGGTAAGCGGCGGCGGTCACAATTTCCGCTATGCCGGCTTTGTCGTCGGCTCCCAACAGGGTGGTGCCATCGGTTACGATGAGGTCCTGACCTTGATATTGGATGAGTTCGGGATAGTCTGACGCACTCAACTGTAAGTCAAGTTTTTCGTTGAGTATAATGTCTTCACCGGTGTAGCGGACAATGCGGGGTTTTATGTCTTTCCCGCTTGCGTCCGGACTGGTGTCCATGTGGGCGATGAAACCGATGGTGGGCATACTGGCATCGGTGGCTGGCAGTGTGGCATAGACGTAGCCATGTTCGTCGCGTTCCACTTCTGTCAAGCCCAGATTCTTAAGTTCTGTTTCAAGGTGCGTTGCCAAAGCAATCTGTTTGCTGGTGCTTGGACAAGTGTCTTGGTTTTCATCGCTTTGTGTGTCAAAACTCACATAGGTCAGAAAACGCTCCACCAAACCATCGTATCTTTCTTCTTTTGTCATCGTTTACTCTTCTTGTGCGCTGATCATCTCTTTTTTGATTTCCTCGATCTGGGTGGATAGCGACTCTGCCAATTTTTTTATTTCGCCGATTTCGGTTTTCAGATCACTGATGCTTTTAGACTTGTCGTCGATGGTTTTTTCTATTTTCTCAAGTTGGGTGTCTTTTTCGTCCAGTTGCAGTTGTAAATCTTCCACACAAGCGTAGAGGTCTTCAATTTCGTAGGCCAATTTGTCGATGTGGTCGTCTTGAACACGACTGTTGTCTTCCAATATGGCCAATCGTCTCAGAATGTTGTTGACAACGTGTTCGATATCTTCAACCCAGTTTTCTTCATCAAGTACAAAATGATCGTAATCATCATCGTGGTGTGTGGTCTCACAAGAACACAAAGATATTGCCATGATGGTGGTAAAGATTAACTTTTTCAACATATCGGTTAGATTTATTGGTTGATTTGTTTCTTTGTGAAGGATTCAATTTTCTGTCTGGCTTCGTCTATTGTCATTTCACAAATGCTGAAAATGTCTTTGCCAGGAAGTTCGGAGATAAAATCGCCGACTTTCACATCTTTTCCTCCAATGTTTTTTGTCTCTCCTCCTTTTTCTTCGCTTACCATCAATGCCAACTCGCGGTTGTTGGTTTGGCGGATATAGTCGAGCAACGAGATAAGCAGACGGATGTCGTACATCCATCTTTGGAGGCGGAGTTGAAACCATGAGAAGAAGGCAATGGCGTATTCGTGTCGCACAATGTCTATCTTGCATTTTGCAATGTCTTTGGCTTCTTTGCAGATGTGCTTGAGAATAGACTCTTCACTAACGAATATTCCTTTTTCTGAGCCTAATTTAGCGCAGCGTTCGCACAGATCCTGCTCTTCTTTAGGAAGAACGACACGTCGCATCTGGCTGAGCTCATCATTCATTTCCAGCAAAAAGGCTTCATTTTGAGAGTTGATTGCGCTCAAAATCTCGATAGCGTATGCCATGCCGCTGATTTGGTTGGCTGCGGCTTTCACCAAGATGGAAAGTTGTTCGTCAATCCTTTTCTTCAGAGCTTCAAGTCTTTTGTCCAGCTCTTCTTTTTGAGGCTGCAGGCTGTCGATGTATTCATTGGAAATGGCAAATGCGGGTTCGCCTTTGCCAATCTTCTCCATCTCTTTTAAGTTTGTGATGTCGGCGAAATAGTCGATTGTGCAGTCGAAGTTGTTGTTCTCTCTGATTTTTATTTCCTCACTGTCAATCCAGTCGTTTGCTACTTTGTCGGAGTCTGCGTCAACTTTGAGCAGAAGAATCTTATCTATCAAGACGTTTTCAGTGAGAAGCAGATGGGCGTTCACTTCTTGAGTCTCGCTAAAGTTGAAGGTCGCTTTTTCCGATTCTTTTACCCATTCAAGGGAGTCGTTTTCAATTGCGCTTTTTTTCAAAAATGATAACATGATATATTCTTTTTTAGGAAGGAATAATTATGTGTTTACGATAGATCTTAACCTGGACTGCTTCCGATTTCTATCACTTCAAGATCGTCGATGTTGTTTCCGTCTATCTTGAAGCGAACAATGGTGCGGACCTTTTGGTAACCATAACGGCCTGCTGCTCCTGGGTTGATGTGCAGTATGCCGCGTTGCTTGTCATTCATCACTTTCAGTATGTGGCTGTGTCCGCTGATGAAAATGTTTGGTTTCTCATTATCCAGCAATTGGGGAATGGTGGTGTGATAACGTCCCGGATAGCCTCCGATATGCGTCATTACCACTTTTATTCCTTCAACCTCGAAAATCTGAAAAACCGGATATCTTGTTTTTAACGTGGTTCCGTCAATGTTTCCGGAAACTGCACGAAAGGTGCGGAATGCTTCGAATTTGTCTGCGATTTCGTCGCTGCCGATATCGCCTGCATGCCAAACCTCATCGCACTCTGCAAAGTATTTTAGATATTTTTCGTCCCAGTAGGAATGAGTGTCTGATAATAAACCTATTCTGGTCATTTTGTGTCGATTGATGGAAATGCTTGGAAGTTGCCTCTTCTTTCATGAGCAACTTCCTAAATATCTAATGCAAAAATACATTTTTTTTGCTCTTTGCGCTTATATAAAAGTTATTTTTTGAATTATTGACTAATTTTTATAGGATTAAGATAGTTTATTCGGAAAAAATCTGTACTTTTGCACAAATTCAAACATTACTTTTTTATAAACACACTAAAAGCCCCTCGTTGTGAAGCGGGAGGCTTTTCTTTTTTGTATGCTTTTATAGGCTTTTCTGAGGTTTTTACTGAATCGTTGCTGTTTTTATCAGGTTTTTCATACTTTCAGAGTTGATGAGCTCGTCGCTGATTCCCTCTCGGAAGGTGAATTGGATGTTGTTGAATCCCATCATCTGGAACATCGGAAGCAGTTGCTGGCTGGCGCTGATTCTGGCGTGCTCAATGATTTTCATCTCGGGCATCTGTTTTTTTGCATCTGCTATCCCTTGTTTGGTGAATTCGCTTTTCTCTTCTTCGCTGAATTTGTTGCGGAAGGCAGATACATATTCTCTCGTTCCTGCGTAATCGACTTTTGATGAGGTGATTTCTATGTGAGGGTCTGGCAGCAATACGCTGATGCTGTTGTTTGCGCTGTCTCTCACAATTTGATCCACTTTGAATCCGGAGAAATCAACGTATGCTTTCACGGTTACGTCAATAGGTATTGCGATTTTACGTTCTCCCGGTTTGCTGATGATTTCTGTGTTGTTCAGGCATAGCGCCCCTTTGTCGTTGAATGCGACGATTTTCCGCAACTGGCATTCTGTTGTGTATAGTCGCGAGCAGTTGCTTATGTTTAGTGTCAGTTCCGCTAATTTGTCATCGTTGTTTCTCTCTTTTTGGGGCTGATTGCAGCTGCAGCAGAAGGAAAAGCATATAGATATGGAAAGGAAAATTTTTTTTATCATAATGTTTCGTGTTGGATAGACAAATATACGGTTTAATAATGAAATTCTTTTCCGGAAAGCACAAAAAAACCATCCGAGAAGTTTCGGATGGTTTCTTGTTTTTCAGTTTTCGCTGATATTATTTGTATTCACCTGTAAGCGTTACACCTGTTGTGCTGTGGTTAGGGTCGTTGCAGATGATGGTTGCGCGGTAGTTGAACTTGCCGGCTTTCTGGTTCTCAGTAGAGAGGGTAACCTGGATAGTTGCCTTTTTGCCTGCCTTGATTGGCTTTGATGGATAGTCGAACTTAAGATTTGAAGAGTTTGATTTAACTTTACGGAGAATCAAATCGCTCTTACCATTGTTGGTTACATTGATCTTGTAAACAACTTTTTTCTTCTTTGCAAGGTCGATTGTACCGATGTTTTCGTTGGCGTTGACTTCAAGAACTGGAGCTTTCGCTTTTTCTTCTGGAGTCATGTTTCCGAAGTTTTCACGGATAGTAGAGTGAACGTTCACTTTTTTGCTCTTGTCAACCTGACCATTGACAGCGATGTTGAAACTTGGAGATGTTTCACCCCAGTTGTTTGCTTCCTGGCTGTTCAAAGTGACTTCGAGTGTGCCTTTCTGCTTTGGAGCAAGTTTTGCAGGGTTTGCTTTGATGGTGAGGTACTTTGGCGCGCCTGGGAATGTCAATTCAATGTCCTTGTCGCCATTGTTCATCACCTGAATCTTTTCAGTCTTTGAAGTAGGGTACTCGATAGTACGCATATATACGTCGAGTGTCTTCAAACGGAAATCGCCGATGTTGAATGAGTATTCTTCTTCTGGGCTCTTTACGCGTGGGATAACTTCACCCTTGATGGTAAGGCGGAGGTTAGCGTCAGCGTTTGAAGTCACAGTGATGGTCTTATTGAAACGACCTGGGCGACCGCTTGCGTTGTAAGTGGCTGTAACGAAACCTGTATCACCAGGAGCGATAGGGGTCTTAGTCCAGTTCGGAGTGGTGCATCCGCAACTTGCACGCACTTTCTGAAGCACGAGGTCGCTCTTACCAGTGTTCTTGAATGAGAATGTGCAAGTCACTTTGCCATTTTCTTCTGGGAATGTGCCGAAGTCGTGGGTTGTTTTATCAAACGTGATGATAGGTGCGTTTGCTACTGAATCGTTGGCGGCGTTTTTAACTGCCACTGGGTCTTGTGCTGAAACTTCAGTTGTGGCCATGCCGAGTGTAAGCGCTGCGGCAAGCATCCAAATGTTCTGTTTCATTTTCTTCTTCGTTTATGTTTTGTTCTTTATTATTCTATATTCGATGGCTGTTTGGCGAATTAGTCTGCCAATGTGCCAACCTGGTCCGCTTTGTTTTCTTTCGCCAGTTCTACCTCGCCCTTGATCATAAGACGGGTTACACCCTGGTTTGAGGTGACTGTGATAGTCTTAGAAAATGCGCCTGGACGGCCTTTTGCGTTGTATGTTACTTCCACTTCGCCTGTTTTGCCTGGCAGGACAGGTGTTTTTGTCCATTTTGGAGTGGTGCAGCCGCAGCTGGCTTTTACATCTTGAAGGATGATAGGGCCTTTGGTGTCATTTTTAAATTGGAATACATGTGTTACTTTGCCCTTTTCTTCTGGGAATGTGCCAAAGTCATAAGTAATTTCATTGAATGTGGCTGCTTGATTTTCTGGTTCTGCAGCGAATGCTGATGCTACGAATGCTAAAATTGTAGCAAAAAGGACTACTATTCTTTTCATATTCTTCAAATTTACTTTGTTTCTTTTTCAGGGGAGTTTGATGCGTATTGCCTCCACCCCATAATTGGGGGCAAATATACAAAAAATTATCTCTTTTTTTATGTTTTTTATTGCTTTTCTATATTTAGAAGTTGTTTAAATTTTTGTTGGAGTTTTTTATAAGTGTATTTTTCAGGATGTTTTGAAGTTGATCTGAAAGGAGCAATGGATGCCCATTGTGACAGAAGATTCACTCAAAACAGACGAAAAAGACCAATAAAAGCCCAAAAGAAGAAGTTCGCAAAAATTTAAACAGCTTCTTATTTTCTCTTTTGAAGCTGTTTTTGCTATGTCTTCATTTTTGCTTATCCAAAAACCGTGCCGAATGTGCTTTTTTCTCTTGTTTTTCTTGTATTTTTGTAGTGTGATAAGTGAATCGGAATTTTGTCCCGACGCTTATTATTTGATGTACAGTCTTTAAAATTGATCTTTGATGAAACTCACATTTCTGCGTGTCTCGCGTTTCTTCTTGTCTTTGAGCTTTTTATGTATATTGTCCTCTGTCGAGGCTCAGACTGGGGCGAAAGGTAATCTCAAATATGCTCTTCCGGTGGACGGACCCGTAACCCTCGCCGGATCGTATGCGGAATTGCGTGCGAATCATTTTCACGGTGGGTGGGATTTCCGCACAGGCGGCAAGGAGAATCAACCCATTTATGCGGCTGCGGACGGATATGTGAGTCATATTGTCATATCTCCTGCCGGTTATGGTAAAATGGCCATTGTGGCTCATCCGGATGGAACTTCTACTATTTACGGACATCTGAATGGATTCGTCGGAGAGCTTGATTCTACCGTGAGGAAGGAACAATACAGACAGAAAAGATATGATGTCTCTCTTTCTTTCCAGCCTTCACAGTTCCCGGTGAAGGTCGGACAGCATTTCGCTATTTCTGGCAATACGGGTGGCTCTGCTGGCCCTCATCTTCATTTCGAAATCAGACGCACCAGCGATTTGCTGATGATGAATCCGTATTTGCACAACGATGTTTTTGGAATCAAGGATGATAAAAAACCAACTCTTTTTGGCATAAAATTGTCTGCAGTCCCACAGCAGGGCGCAGTCGCAGGTTTGGCTGAAAAGAAATTTGCATGCAATGCAGGCAAGGCGACTACGTTGCGTTCAGGTGCTTCAATCAAAGCATGGGGAAAACTCAATGTGGCGGTGAAAGCCAACGATAAAATGAACGATACTTGGTTTAAGTATGGCATCCGTGATTATAAACTCTATTTCTGCGATACTCTTATTTCCCAAGTGCACATCAGCGATTTCTTGTTCGACGACAAGCGCGGTATCAATTCGCTCATCGATTTCAAGCAGATGGCTAAGACCAAAGAGTTTTTCGTGAAATTCTCTAAAGAGCCCGGCAACCCTTTGAAGATGCATAGTCATTTGAAAAACAACGGTGTCATCACGATAAACCAGGAAGGTAAGGAATATCCGGTGAGAATTGTCCTGGAAGATGATTTTGCCAACAGAGATACTTTTGATTTCAAGTTGGTCGGTCAGAAACAGGGATTCGCATCGCCAGATTCAAATGTTACTTGTGTGCTGAAACAGGGGAAACTCAACTCTTTCAGCCGCCCAAACATTTTGATAAACTTCCCGCCTGATGTGCTTTATACGGATGTTCCTTTGAAGTTTTCTTGCGATACCCTGAAAAAGTTCTTCACGCCTGCTTACGATTTCGATACAGAGTTTGTGCCGCTGCATGCGAATTACGACTTCGCTCTTCGCTTGGAAAATGATACGTTGAAAGATAAATCGAAATATGTGGTTGTACGACTCAATGAAAAGAATCTGATAACCGGACACATAAAAGCCAAATATTTCAACGGCTATATGATGGGACAAAGCAATTATCTCTCAAGAATGTCTGTCTATCACGATTCCACCCCTCCTGTCATCACTCCGTTGAATGTTCAAAATCTGCGTAAAAACCCAGTGATGACACTCCGCATCAAAGATAATCTTGCCGGTATTGAATCTTACAATGCTTACATCGATGGCAAATGGGTATTGATGGAATTCGACATGAAAACCGCTCGTTTGATTTGCGACCTGCGTAAGGTGAGCATTGCTCAAAACACATCTCATTCTCTGAAAGTTGAAGTGGCTGACGCTTGTGGTAATGTGGGCGTTTACGAGACCAAGATTTACTTCTAAATGTCCATTTTATTTCTGGTTGTTCTGACTTGTTTTGGCATTTTTTTTGCAACGACAGTTATTGATTGTTATATACTGACTTTTTAATATTTATTTCATTTTTTTTATGCTGAAAAGGTTTTTCTCCCTGCTTGCGATCTCACTTGCTGCAGAATCGGCTTGGGCAGGTACTAATATAATGGTGGGAAAGGATGCTTCTACCGACGGCTCCACTTTTTGCACCTATTCGATGGATTCTTATTACCAATATGGTGAACTGACTTATCTGCCTGCTGATGAGCATGCCAAGTATTCCACAAGAGACATCTATGGATGGGAGACCAATAAGTTTCAAGGGAAAATTTCTGAGGCGATCAACACCTATTCCGTGATTGGAAACATGAACGAACATCAAGTATGTATTACGGAATCCACATTTGGTGGCCGCGAAGAACTGCAAGATACTTCTGGCATCCTCGATTATGGTAATCTTATTTATATCACACTGCAACGTTCTAAAACTGCCGATGAGGCCATTCGCGTGATGACCGACCTTGTGGCTCAATACGGTTATTGCAGCAAGGGTGAGACTTTCTCAATTGCCGACCCTAACAATGTGTGGATCATGGAAATGATTGGAAAGGGGCCCGATGTGAAAGGCGCTGTGTGGGTGGCTCAGCGTGTGCCAGACGATTGTATTTGCGTGCATGCTAACCATAGTCGTATCACCACTTTCCCTCTCAATGACCGCCAAAACTGCCGCTTCTCCAAAGATGTGATATCTTTCGCAAGAGAAAAAGGATATTTCAAAGGTAAGAATAATGAGTTCAACTTCTCCGAAGCGTATGACCCCCTCACTTTTTCCGCCCACCGTTTTTGCGATGCCAAAGTCTGGTCGGTTTATAAAAAGGTGACCAACGATATGGATAAGTATTTCGATTACGTTCAAGGACTTAGCAAAACGCCGATGCCGCTTTGGGTGAAGCCGACAAAAAAACTCTCTATTCACGACCTTAAAAGCCTGATGCGCGATCACTTCGAAGGTACGCCTTTGTCAATGGAGGGAGACCCTGGTGCAGAGCCTTTCGGTTTCGCCAATCGTTTCGCTCCCCGTATCTGGAAAGTGGACAGTGTGGCATATTTTCACGAAACACCAACTGCAGGACCGCAGAATGCCTTTTCTTTTGTGGCTCAAATGCGCTCTTGGCTGCCAAACATTGTCGGCGGCGTTCTTTGGTATGGTGTGGACGACGCCACTTTTAACGTGTATGTCCCTATTTACTGTGGTGTCAATGAAATCCCTGAATGTTTCCGGACCGATAATGGCTCCATGCTGAATTTCTCGTGGAATTCTGCTTATTGGGTGTTCAACTGGGTGAGCAATATGGCTTACGGAAAATATAACTACATGAGCAAAGACATTATCAAGGTGCAGGCCGAGATGGAGGAGAGTTTTGAAAACCACCTTGCTGTTATTGAAGAGGCGGCAAAGTCACTCAATGTCAAGTCAAAGGAGTATGCTGTAAGTTTTCTCACCGATTATTCTTCTTCCATCGCGCGTAAGACGGTGGAAAGATGGCAGTTGCTCGGACAATTCCTGCTGATGAAGTATGCGGATGGCGTTGTAAAGAAAGAGCGTAATGGTAAATTCATCGACAATGGTTGGGGCGTTCCTGAACATATCGATCAGCCTGGTTATTCTGAATGGTATTATCGCAAGATTGTGGAGGAGACAAAAGACAGATACCGTTTGCCTGACGAATTCCAAGGTAAACAGAATAAATAACCATATTGATAAATAGCATAAAAGCACGCCCGAAATTTCGAGCGTGCTTTTTTATGTTGTCAAACCTTTGTTAAGGATGTAAATAGGATTCAAAAAAAGAAGGAAGTCTCCCGACTTCCAATCTTACTAACCTTAAATCTAATACCATGAAAAACACAATGCAAAATTACAAACTTTTTTATTATTACAAAACTTTTAGGCAAAAAATATGCTTTACGACATCATTTTTTGGCATGTTTTTTTGAATGTGGCTTGTTTTGGGAATAATAAAAAACACTTTTGAGGACACTCAACACACAAAAAAAGCCAAGAACTTATCTTGGCTTTTCAATATGTTTTTAGAGGTCTGTGCTATCGTAAAATCAAACGTTTTGCAACGTCTCCAATCTTAAGGATGTAAATACCTTTTTTCAGATTGAGCGTCACTTCATAGTCGCTTCCCTTTGCTTTGCCTTCATAGACGGGCACCCCAAGCATGGTCAAAATAAGTATCTTGGCGTTGTCTTCACCGTTTTTAACGATCAGTTTGCCATCGTTATATGCAATATCCATTTCGGTGTTGACTGCACCTGCATTCTCCATAGCTCCTGCCGACAGTGGCATTGATATGCCTGTCATCAGTAGCGTGGCTAATAGATATGTACAGATGCGTTTAATCATATTTTATCTCTATTTTAGGCAAAGATATACAATTTTTTGAAATGTGATGCGTTTATGCGAATTTTTTTTGAATTGTTGAGTGGGACAACGAGATTCATTTCTCGTATTCGTTGATGCTGGTGCGCCACTTGTCGAGAATCTCTATGCTTTTCTGAGTCTTGATGTTGAAGCCGCACATGGTGGTGCGTGCGAATGTCTTCACATCGTTTGTTTTGGTGTCGATCAATATTTGAAGCATGCGCAGACTCTTGTGGCCGATTTTGTCTATCTTGGTCCATACTTCACTTTCGTCGTCGAAAAACACTTGCGCCATAAAATCCACATTGATGTTGACATTCACCAACAATTCACCATTTTCTTCTGGAAAATTGAATTTTACGGCGTTCATATATTCAATCTTTCCGTTGTCGAAATAGGCCAACTGTACAGCGTTGTTGACATGCCCCAGCATATCTACATCGTTAAATCGTTTCTGAATCTTGATCTTATGGTGGAATGTCACACCTTTAAGTTCTTCAATGTCGTTTATGTTCATTTCTTTGCTGTGTTTTGCAGCGTGCTGCTGCATGATTTCATCTAACCACTCTGTGTGTTGAGGTCCGATGTTTTCGATTTATAGGGCAAATTTACCTCTTTTTGTTCATTTCCCAAGTTTCCTCTTCATTTCACCTTTATTTCTTTCACAATTTGGTCGCCGAGTTCTTTGTTGATCTCCTCCATGAATTTTGTCTTGTTGAGGCGGACGTAGTCGGCAGCAACGCTCGATTTCATGGTGATAAACATAGTTCCGTTATAGAAACGTATGTCTTTTGTGAGACTTTTTGTGGCGGCATCTGCGTGTTTTTGCCATGCTTCAACAATCGATTGCTCGTGAAGCATTCCGGCGTAGGCCGCATTGCTGAGTATTGATTTCAACACATTCCCTGCCGATTCTGTGTTTGTCCGTTTCATGTTTGTCGTTCTAATTGTTGTTGGAGGTGGAGTTTCCGCCTTCTGCCAGCAAATGGCAGTCTCCGCCTTCCACATTGTATATTTTGTAGTCTCCTCCGGTCTTTTCAAGGATGCGGCTGATGTGTTCTCTGTCTGTGTCGCTGATGAAGATCTGTCCGAATCGGTTGTCTTCTTTCATCAGTCTGACGATCTGTTCCACACGTCCTGCGTCCAGTTTGTCGAATATGTCGTCGAGCAGTAAGATGGGCATTGTGCCGTTGAGGTGACTCAGGAAGTCAAATTGGGCGAGTTTGAGCGCGATCAGGTAAGTCTTTGCCTGCCCCTGCGATCCAAAGCCTTTCATGGCTTCGTTGCCCAGCAGCATGGCAAGGTCGTCTCGGTGGATGCCTTTGGTGGTGTAGCCGATGAGGCGGTCGGTCAGGCGGTGGCTTTTCAGCAGTGTTGCCAGCTCGGCTTGCCCCTGTAGGTGGCTGCTGTAACCGAAACTGACTCGCTCCTTCGCCTCGCTTATGTAGGTGTGGAATTGCTGGAAAATGGGCGTGAATTTTTCCACGAAATCACATCTCCGGGTGTATATGTAATCTGCGCTTAGGCTCATTTGCAACTCAAGTGCGTCATACAGCGCTTCGTCTGTGCTTTCTTGCTTGAGCAAGGTGTTGCGTTGCTTAAGGGCCCGGTTGTATGCCAATAGATGGTTGAGGTAGGGACGGTCGTATTGGGAAATGACTCCGTCGATGAATTTCCTGCGCTCATCGCTGCCACCTATGATGAGTTGCTGGTCTTGCGGACTGACGAGCACCAATGGAATTTGACCGATGTGGTCCGCTTGTTTTTCATATTCCTTTTTGTTCCTTTTCACCACCTTTCTGCCTTTGTTCTTCAGCCCTATGTATATTTCGGTGGGAAGGTCCCCGTTCATATATTGCCCGGTCACTAATTCAAATTCCGCTCCGTGACGGATGCATTGGCTGTCAACCGAATTGGTGTGACTTTTGCAGAACGACAGGAAATATACAGCGTCGAGCAGGTTGGTTTTCCCCTCTCCATTGTTGCCGATGAAGCAGTTTATGCCGGGGCTTAGTTCAATGTCGGCCTCTGCAATGTTTTTATAGTTGATGATGTTGAGGTGCTTTAAGTACATCTTTGAGTCTATTGAATCACTTTCATTTCTACGCGTCTGTTTTTCGCGCGTCCTCTTTCTGTCTTGTTGTCTGCCAGCGGTTTTGTCTTTCCGTATCCTTTTGCGAGAATTTTGTCGGCGTTGCATCCTTGCTTGACAAGGAAATTGCGCACAGCATCGGCACGTTGCTGACTGAGTTTGTTGTTCACTTCGTCGCTGCCCACGTCGTCGGTGTGGCCGCTTATCTCAACTGTCAAGTCCATTTTCTTCAGCAGTTTCGCAAGTCTGTTCAACTCTGGAAATGAATAATGTAGAAGGTCGCTTTTCCCGAAATCGAAAAATATGTTGTTGATGGTGACTGCTTTCCCGCTTTTGAGTTCTTCGATCGTGGTGACGTGGAATGTCTTTTCCGCACTGGCCGATTCTGTGACTTTGCGGAGGTCCACATTTCTGGTCTCAGGATAAATGGTGGTGTCGCTGACGAATACGCCATACATCTTTCCGGCAGGAAGGACGATGAAAAAACTTCCGTCTTCCGGGTCGCTTTGGGCCATGCCCACAATCTTGTGCGACTCCAGGTCTTCCCACATCAGTTTTGTGGATACTTTTTTACCACTTCGGTTGACCATTTTTCCGCTGACGGTCACCACTTTGAATGGTTTTTGCTCGGCAGGCAGGTTGATGCTGTAAATGTTGCTTTTGTTGCTGTCGGTTTCTTTTTGCGAGAAATAGGCGGTCGATCCGTCTGTGCTGATTTTGTAGGTCCAGTCGTCATCGGCAGTGTTGATCTCACGTCCCAGGTTTTCAGGCTCGCTCCAGCAGTTCCAGCAGGTGTCGCTGAGTCTGACGGATTTATAGACGTCATATCCACCCAGCCCTCCATGCCCGTCGCTGCTGAAATAAAGCGTGCGCATATCTGGGTGCATAAACGGACTTCGCTCGGAATAAATCGAATTGACTGTCGGGCCGAGATTGACCGGTTCGCTCCATCGGCCGCTGCTGTCGCGTTGGCTAACGTAGAGGTCGCTTTCATAATGGTTGTTTCCGTGATAGATGCTGCTTCGGTTGATGTCCATGCTCGATGGACGGATTGACGTGAAGAGCAGTGTGCGTCCGTCGCTGCACAGCGTTGCATCGCTGTTCCAGATGCCTCGGTTGATGCTTGGAGGGAAAAACTGCACCGGTTTCCACCCGTTGGAGTCTTTTTCGCAAATACCCATTATGCCGTTTTCAAATTTCAACACTTGTGTCCCGTCTGCGCTGACAGCCAGAATCCCGTCGTTGCAGTTGGGGTCGCTCAGTTGCTCCAGCAGCACAGGCTTGCTCCATCCGTTGCTGGTGCGTTTGCTCACGAAGACGTCTTCTCCTCCGATGTTGTCGTCGCGGTCGCGTCCGCAGAAATAGAGCTTTTTCCCGTCGGCGCTTATGACGGGGTAGTATTGGTTGCCTTTGGGTGAGTTGGTGGCCCCGATATTTGTAATATGGATGCCTTCATTTGGCTTGCGTTCCAGCACTTCCAGCAGTTGGGCGTATTTTGGGTTGTTTTTGAGTTCTTTTTGAAAACTTTTGCAGATAGCGATGGCGTTGTCCCATCTTTTCGCTTTGACGTCTTCTCTGATCAGGTGCTGCAAGGCTACGATTCCAAGGTCTTTCCCGTTGCACTGGCGGATGTATTGCTCTGCTTTTGCTTTGTTTTCATCTGTCAGTTTCAGGGTGCGGAAATCAATTTCGTTGGCAAATTGCGCTGCGGCAAGGTCTTTTGCGAAAGAGGAGTAGAGACGAACTTCCGGGAAGGTGTCTTTCAAAAAGTTGATGGTAGAGAGTTCGCCATCTGCGGTTGCACTGTTGTAAATCATGCTGATGATGGCATGTCTTTGGGGTGTTTCTGGCACTTGATTCAGATAATAAAGCAGGCCTTTCACCACTTTGTCTTTTTTGGAAAGCGTGAGCAGACTGTCGAGGGCGCGGTTGCGGTACTCTCTGTTGTCGTTGTAAAGACTTAGAAAGGTCAGATAACTGCTCCACGAATTTGGCACGATGAGGTCGGCATAGGCATGGCGCTGTTTGAGGCTGTCTGCGGTGCTTGCTTGTGGACTGTCTGGGTATGTCTCTGCAAACCAGTCGTAAGATGCTGTTGTGTTGTCGCGTAAGGCGATGCGGAATGCTTTCGCCCAGATGGAGTCTTTGACGATTCTCGCCCGTTTGGTGTCGGGGAACCGGCTTAAAAACACTTCATACGAGCGTATGCTGTTCTCGTTTTTGGATATTTCCCATGCCAGATCTTCCATGTGCGCTTTTGCGTCTGCTACATGCGGAGATTCCGGATAATCGCGGATGTATTCATCATAGCCTTCTTCTGTGTTTAGCTTCACCGCTTTCTCAAAGGCCAGTTCTTCACGTTTGTTTTTGGCGGTTTCTTTCCACTCTTCGCGTGCGAAATCAAAAACTTGCAGATAACGGTCATATCCGTCAATCGTGTTTTCTTTAAGGGCTTTTTTCAATCCGAGTCGGCAGGCGGTGTCGCTCAGTTGGACGAGGGCCTCATTGGTGATGTTCTTTTTGGCAAGGTTCTCGCGCGTTTTCTGGTCTTTCATGATCAAAAAACGGCGTTGGAGGTTGTTGATGATGTTGTAGGCTTTGGTTGGGTTGAAGCGATTGTAGTCTTCACGCAGATATAAGATGGTGCGCCAGTAATTGTATTCCACGAAATCTTCCTCGCGTGTCATCTTGTTTTTCTCGCCGAGCATCTCTTTCTCAAGTTTCTCATAGTTTCTTTTTTCCATGAGTTTTGCGTAGTCGAGCGCAAATGCTGTCGAGCATGGGAGAAAGGCTGTAAGCCCAAGCAAAAGAGTGAAAAGTAAGGAATGGTATTTCGTAGAGTGTGTCATTATTTTTTGCCAATTCATCATTTCCCCAAAGTTACCACTTTTTTAGAAGTTGTTTTAATTTTTGTTGGAGATTTTTATATGTGTATTTTTCAGGATGTTTTGAAGTTAATCAGAAAGGATCAATGGTTGCCCATTGAGACTGAAGAATCGTTCAAAACAGATGAGAAAGACCTAAAAGCCCAAAAGAATCAGCTCACAATTATAAATTGCTTTTTAGAATGTGAAATGAAAAGCCTTTTTGTGCCTGATGTTTAAAAAATAGAATGGATGCTGAAAAAAAATGATAAAAATTTTGCAGAATAAGAAAATTGCTCTAACTTTGCAAAGTCAAAACGAAAGGACACTATCGGAAGGGAGAAATCCTGATGATAAAAATGACTCAGTAGCTCAGCTGGTAGAGCAACAGACTCTTAATCTGTGGGTCCAGGGTTCGATCCCCTGCTGAGTCACTCCTGGAGAGATGGCAGAGTGGTCGATTGCACCGGTCTTGAAAACCGGCGTACTGCAAGGTACCGGGGGTTCGAATCCCTCTCTCTCCGCC
>JAGHUM010000011.1 GCA_018064855.1 Candidatus Physcocola equi | reverse complement strand
AGTCAAACCCAGTGAGTGTAGCTTCTTTAAAGTTCCGAATTATGCTACAGATATGTCAGGATAATTACGATGCAGGAATTAAGAACAAAAATATTAAGCGTTCATTTGGGTTAGAATGGAATGTTGATGATATGGTTCGGCATCAAGAGATGATGCTCGAAATAATTATGAACTTATGATAATGTCAACAGGAAAGTACATCAATAAATATAATATGACTGTCTCAAAAGAACTTGCAGAATATGAATGATATAAAATCAAGTGTTTACGCTCAGAAGGTAGAGTTGCTACTCCGTCTCATTCCGATTGTGATGGAAGAGGAGGTGTTTGCCATACATGGTGGCACCGCCATCAATCTTTTCATGAAGGACTTGCCACGTTATTCTGTAGATATTGATTTGACCTATATCCCATTGGCTGACCGTCAGACAAGTTTGGATGACATCAATATGCATCTGAATGTCATCGCGGAAAGGCAAAGAAAGCTTTCAAAGGAATGCATATCGTTCCAAATTTCAGTACCTGCAAACTGTTGTGCGAATATCGAGGTAGGCAGATGAAGATAGAGGTTAACCAGACCAAGAGAGGTATTATAGGTGGTGATGTTCAAACAATACCATTGAGCGAGAAAGCACAGGAAGAGTTTTCTCTCTTTTGTGAGGCAAATGTTGTGCCCTTAACTCAATTATATGGTGGCAAGATTGCAGCAGCACTTTCACGCCAACATCCTCGCGATTTGTTTGATGTGAAATACATGGATATTCCATTGGGTGAATGCCGTGAGGGACTCATTTTCTGTTTACTTGGTAGTGACAGGCCTATTCATGAATCATTTGCCCCACGACTGATTGACCAACGTGAGGCAATGGAAAACCAGTTCACAGGCATGACAGAAATTCCATTTACATACGACGAGTTTGAAGAGACTCGTGCAAAACTCATTAATGATGTCAAGTCTTTGATGACGGAAGCGGATAAAAAGTTCTTAATCAGTTTTGAATCAGGGCAGCCCGAATGGGAGGGGTATGAATTTGAATACTTCAAGGAATATCCGTCTGTGCAATGGAAGCTTCTCAATCTAAAGAAACTCGCCAAGCAGAATCTACAGAAGTTGCAGGAGGAAGCGGAAAAGTTGCGCAATTTGTTTTAAAAAGATAGTTTAAACATATTAAACGTTAAAAAAACATGAATAGAATGAGACAAATTTCTAATAAGATAAAACATTCAAAAGTTAGTGCATGGGTAAAGGAACAAGGTTTTGGAAAATACCTAATCCTGTGTCTCATTATCACATACTTTTTAGTGTCCTACAACTCTCAATATATGGCTTGGTATAATGAAAATGTTTTGCCGATTTTTGGTCATTTTGTTTCAAATATTTGGATAATTTTACTTACGATTATCTTGATAGTGATAGCGATTTATGATATAATAGAAAAATATAGAATGTGTTATCAGTATGACATGAAAGTGATACTGACAGTATTCTTCATATCAATATTATTAATAATTTGCCGATTCTCTGGAAATTATATCTATGTTAATTGGATATGGTATATCTCATATGTTGATGTTTTAGCCATCATATGTATCACATACACCATTTCTGCAATTGTAAACAAGTGTAGAATTTTTTTTAATCTATTTAATAGCAAAAATGAGAAATCAGATTGTATAAAAGACGAAATACTAAACGACTGGCCTATAGAACATAAAGAGGAGGACATCTTTGATCTTGAAAGTGAAGCCATAAAATTGGCTGAAAAGATAAAAATCCTTGATAGAAAGAAAACTTGGAGTTTGGCTATTACTGCTCCATGGGGAACAGGAAAGACCTCATTTCTAAATCTAATATTGGAGCACATAAGTAAAAGAGATTTTGAGGTTGTACGTTTTATTCCTCGAGATAGTAAATCATACAAAACGATTCAAGAAGATTTCTTTAATTCTATAGCATGTGTGTTATCTAAATACGACTCAAGATGTAGTAATACGTTAAAAGATTATATGGCATCATTGCAATTGATTGATAATCGTGGCGTGGTTGAGAAATTAGTGAATTTTTACAGGATTTGGAATAAAGATAGTCTTAAGGATTCAATTAAAAAGTCTTTTGTTTCTCTCGATAAGAAAGTATTAGTGTTAATAGATGACTTTGATAGATTATCAAAAGACGAGATTCTAGAAGTATTAAAATTGATAGATAGTAATGCTGCATTTACGAACCTTGTATTCCTAACCGCATACGATAAAGAACAAGTTAATAAATCATTAGGAGATTTATATACGACTAAAGATGCTTATTTCGTTGACAAATTCTTTAATTTGGAATTTACAATACCTTCTCGTCCATATTCTTACATATCAAGATACATCGAAGATAAATTATGCAAGTTCTTAAATGCAAACGAAAGTGAGAAAAAGAATATTCAGCAAACAATAACGAATCGAAGTTCATTATTTGAAGAGTGCATACCCACTCTTAGAGATGCGAAACGTTTTATTAATCAGTTCGTGCTCGATTATAAACAGGTGAGAGGAGATGTAATATTATGAATATAAGACGTTGAAGCTTAAAGAAGATGAAGAACTTATAAAAGATGATGACATATGGCCTTTTATCAAGGAGAAATTCATCCAAAAAGTAAATGATTCTTCTATTGACGAGGCAAGCCTTCTCAACTGGTTGTATCGATGTGTTGATAATATGGAGGAAACATCAAGGCATTTGAATTTGGACAGAAATTGTCTTGACGCATACCGAAGAAGAGTTGTGGATGCCCCAAGTTATTACATAAAAACATTTGTACGTTTAGGTATGGTTTCATCAAGTCCAGATTGGAACTCTGTTGCTTGTGAACCATTTTGGCGTCAGATATTTGGAGATGAATTCCAATTTGAGAGTTTCTTGAATGAATGTAGAGAAAAGCGGATTGAAAAGTCAGATCTGGTTTGGAATTTCTGGCAATTGTATAAAGCCAATGAATATGAGCCAATTTCTTATGAGAATCAAGGATCTGTTCAAGAAAAAATTGATAAAGATCTTGTTGAAGAGGTTAGTAAACTTAAAGAATTGAGCCGTATTGAAAATGAGGTTTCTCGCATCCCTGATAATAAAGACAGTGTTCCAGAGGAAGATAAAACACAATATAAACAATTATTGCATCAATATAAAAAAGAGTTAGACGGTATTACACTCTATATATCATTGAATGGTCGTTTAAAGAGTGCAATAGATAAGAAATTGAAGATCTTAGAATGAATCGTTAATTATCTAATTTTATAGAATAATCTTAAAGATTGAAGTATGATACTCACCACGGAACCACTAATGTCGTTTTAGTTCTTCCTTTTTTGCAAAAAATGAAAAAGAAGTTCGTTCTGGGGTTACTAACATAATGAAATCCTCGTGCGTCCGAGCATAACAATTATTATATAATTTTTAATTTCAATTCAAATGGCACAAAAAGTCTATAAAACAGAGGATGGTCAAACCATTATTGCAAATATGATGAGTGATGTAACTAATGTTAGTTTTAAGGAATATATCCTCAAATTTCATTCATATTCAATTGCACCAGTTATTTCTAGGTTTGTTTTTAACATATTTCCTTTCCTTCCTGTGGATTCAATTGTTAAAATGGTTAACCGTCAATCGTATGAATTAGCCAAAGAGCAATTGGTAAGTTTAGAAAAAGTGGTGCTGCCTAAAGAAATCTTTACCTTATTAGAAAATGATTTGAAGAAAAAAGAACAAGAGAAAATCTGGAAGGGGGTGTCTTTAGACATAAGTCAATTGGGTGCAATATTTTTACATGGAGAAGATTTAGGATATAAATTTAGTTCTTATCGATTTGAAGGAACTCCTAAAAATTTCAAAAAGGAGGACCTTCCAAATTTTGCTTATGTAGATGATAATGATAATTTGCATAGAGTTGGAGGGGAATCGTTGTCTGAAGGACAGTTAAGGGCTTTGATTAATGAATCCAAAGTTATATATGTTCAAATGTTGGATAATGGAATACAATGGCATGCATTTATAAGAACTTTCCAAGGATTAAAAGGAAAAGAGTCTGGTACACAAGGTTCTGTTCCTCATATTCATTATTATTCTAATAAGAATGGAACTTCAATGGCAGATTTTGTAGATATGATAAAAAAGGGCAACTATCCTACTGCAAAAGTGCATATTCCATTATTGATGAACAGATAGAAAATCATTAATACGCTTATATTTACACCTTAAATGAGATTTTTTTGTTCCTCGTTTTTCTCGATAACTTCGGGGGACAAAATGGGTGATAAACTGCAAATATGGAAGTTAAAAATCAAAAATCTGTAAAAATGGGCACAATTTTTAATGCTTGAAATTAAGCGATTTATGAGCTATATTTGCAGATAGTATGCTTTTCTTTGCAAAAAATCACTTTCCCACGCAGAATCTACTTCCCGATGCAAAAGTGTGAAAAGATATTGTTTAAAACGTCTTGGCTGGAGATTTGCCCTGTGATTTCAGATAGTGCGTCAATGCAATCGTGAATGTCGCGGGTGAGCAAGTCGGAAGGGAGAGACAGGTTCATACCGTCGTCAACGCGTGCGATGGCGGCAAGCGCGCGCTGCAAAGCCTCGTAGTGGCGCATATTGGCTACTGCGACAAATTCGCTGCTGAAATGTTTCAAGTTGGCAAGTGAATGTAAGAGCTCAAGCAATCCGTCTGTATTTTTGCGGTCTTTTGCTGAAATCTTGATGAGATGCACATTAGCAGGTAACTGCATATTGCTAAATTCCGACAAAACAGCATCTGAAACCGCATCAATCTTATTGATGACCAATGCTACGGATTTGTCTCCAATTCTCTCTATATTGTCGCTAACAAACTTCTTCGAATCAGTGACAGGGGCTGTAGCATCCACCATCAACAATACAACCGATGCTTCGTCCATTTTCTTGAATGAACGCTCTATGCCGATTTTCTCCACTACGTCGTCTGTGTTTCTGATGCCGGCTGTGTCAATCAGTCGGAACAAAACACCTTTATAGACAAATGTGTCTTCGATAACGTCGCGTGTCGTTCCGTTGATGTCGCTCACAATCGCTTTCTCCTCGTTGAGCAGACAGTTGAGTAGCGTGCTCTTTCCTACGTTGGTTTGTCCAACGATGGCAACTGGAATACCGTTTTTTATGGCGTTTCCCACAGAGAAGGACTCGCAGAGGGAGGTGATTTTTGATTTGATGTCGCCGACTAATGTGAAAAGTTCCTCTCGGTCGGCAAATTCCACATCTTCTGTGCTGAAATCGAGTTCCAATTCAATGAGGGACACAAATTTCAACAACTGCAAACGAAGATTCTCCAGTTCGTGGGAAAATCCGCCTCGCATTTGCCCCATGGCCAGTTGGTGCGATGCGGCTGTGGTGGAGGCTATCACATCGGCAACGGCTTCTGCCTGGCTCAAGTCCATTTTCCCGTTGAGGAAAGCCCTTTGCGTGAATTCCCCAGGACCTGCCAAACGACAGCCTGCGTCGATAAGCAGACGCAGAATCTGTTGCTGGATAAACACTGAACCATGACATGATATTTCGGTGGTGTCTTCCCCCGTGAAAGAGTGTGGATTCCTAAACACGGAAACCAACACCGAATCGAGTATTGTTCCGTCAGTGTTGACGATATCGCCATAGTGCAACGACTGATTGCTCGCTTGACTGAGTGTGAAGCCTTTGCGGACAGATCGGAAAATAGCATCGGTGAAAGGTATGGCATCTTGGCCCGATACGCGGACTACCGCTATGCCTCCCATGCCTGGTGCCGTAGATACGGCGCAAATTGTGTTGGAATCCATCATGTTTTTTGTTTGCGTAATGACAGTGGTATGGAATGTGACAAACAAAAAAAGCAATCACTTGGTGATTGCTTTAATCTTGCTCTCCGTTTTGGACTTGAACCAAAGACCCTCTGATTAACAGTCAGATGCTCTAACCGACTGAGCTAACGGAGAATATGTTTGCCGTCTTTCCGTGCTGTGTTTTTTTTGCTCTCCGTTTTGGACTTGAACCAAAGACCCTCTGATTAACAGTCAGATGCTCTAACCGACTGAGCTAACGGAGAATGTATATTTGCTTTTTATTAAAGCGATGCAAAATTATAAATTAAAAACGAATAAAACAAAATATCTGCTGGTTTTTTTTGATTTTTGATGTTTTTCCTTTGAGAAAGGAGTGTCATGGAAACATTTTTCAGAATGTTGTCTCATCTTCTTTGATTTCTACGAGGTGCACATTTTGACATTGGTCTTTATAATAACCCATTTCTTTTCTTATGATACATTGACATGGTGTTTTGATGTCGGAGTATAATTCGGGGCTTATATAAACACTCTTTCTGTCGTTCATGACGTAGTGAAATGGTCTCAACAATTCCATCACAAATTTGTTTTTTGAACCGATGGCATCTGTTTCCGTACGTTCTATGATGATCTCATTCTGGTCGTCGAATCTAAGATAATGATTGTAGTGACTGTTGTTCTTCGAACCGCTTTTTTCCCTGTATGCTTCTTTTGCGGTTACTTCAGAAACAATTTTTTCTGAATAAAGAACTTCGTCTCCAATTTTTGATACTGAAACGAGGTATATGATGAAATTGATAATCAATGCGGCCGACAGTATGAAGTTTGTAATTAGTGATTTGTTTTGCTTGGCCTTCTCCAGAAACACAACGTTGGTCTTCTCGCGCAACGGAGATTTCATGCAAAGGTAGATTATCAGGAGTAAGAATATTTGCGCGTGCAAAAATACCATATACCAAATTTTTAATTGCAGGCCAAATATGGAGATGAAGGTGACTATCAAAAATGGAAAGGGACATAGTTTTTTTATCCATCCGTAATATGTTGTTTTTATGTTGTTTGTGTTGATGGCCCTGTTCCCATTTTTTATGATGTTGCTATAACAGTTGGGGTCTGGGTCCATGCCTATTACCGCATCAAATGTTTGATGGTACCAATCGTCGAGATGGCGTTTTTTTGCGGATTCAATCAGATTGTTGATGTCTGTATCGCGGACTCCAAACTCTATGGCAGTCAGTTTAATGTTGAATTCTTCGTCGTTGTTTATCTGAACGTCCACATCCGCTATTTTTGCTATCAGATAAAGCACATATAGTTTTTGGTTGTAATCCAAGCATTGCCCTAAGTCTTCTGCTGTATCTTCCAATTGGATTTTGTGGGCAAAATCATTCTGATTGAGTTCGCCTTTGTTTTGTTTGCTTTGGAAAGGTGTCAACGGCTGATGCTTGATTTTGCTTTTGGCCAATTGATCTATTTCCGACATTCGTTTTGTGTCTTCTGAATCATCTTGGTTTTTCATGTATTTTTTTTTGGTGAAGTTTTTCAACGCGTTGAAGGCGTTTTTTCGGTTGGCTTCGTCTTTAATGGAAAATTTAATATAATCGGCTATTATTTCGATTTTCTCTTGATAGACTTTGCGACTGTCGGCTTGCAGTTGTTTTAATAGGATTACAAGTATGGATAGCGGAATCGCGTCTTGTGCTTGAGATAATTCTGCAATTATATCGTTATGATTTTTTTTCATGTGGAGGTACGATTTGAAATTCTTGCAGGTGAAGAGCAGAATGATAATCGTTAATAAAGCAATTACAGAAATGGTGATTATAAAGAAGATGTAAAAATGTTCTCTCATAAATAAAGTGGATAAGTTGTTTTTCTTTACAAAAATACACCTTTTTATCGTTTTAAGCCATGTTATGGGTGGTGATATGGATGTTTTTATTGTTTGTTGTTGTTATCTTTTGCCAGAGGATTGTTATTTTTGTGTTTGATGTGCCGCGATATGGGCGGCATTTCCAAAAAAGAAAACAATAAATCGTATAGTTATGATAAAGAAAATTGTAAAATTTGTCATTGTTTCATTTTTATTGTTACTCGTTTTTGCTGGCTTGTTTTGGTTCACCACTAAAACCAGCAACACATGGGATGCTAAAACGGTTGGAGATATCCCTGTTTTAAGTGGATACGAAAGGGTAGAGGCGTCAAAGGGAAGTTATGCGGATTATTTCCGTTCTCTCCCGTTGAAAAAACGTGGTGCCAAAGTCCAATATTATACTGGTGGCGATGCTCGTTTCCAGTTTTTGTCTGCGGCTGTGATTGATCAAAACATGCTCAGTGGTTTTGAACAGTGCGCCGATGTCACCATGCGCCTGCGAGCGGAGTATCTTTGGAGCAAAGGCAGATACAACGAGATTTCTTTCTTGAATATCAACAACAAAAGGATGAATTATACTGGCGGCGCTTCTCGAAAGGAATTTGAAAAATACATGAAAAACGTTTATGTGTGGTGCAGCACTTACTCCATGTATAATGAAACAAAACCGCGTGCGATTAAAGATGTTAAACCAGGTGATGTGCTTGTGTTCAAAGCTCCAACGGTGCCGAATTTCCTACAAGATTTGGAATCAAAAGTGATGTCTCAGCCGATTATGGGGCATGCTGTGATTGTGGCGGATGTGGCTAAAAACAAAAATGGAAAGATTGCGATTCTGTGCATTGAAGGAAACACTCCAGCACGTGAAAAACACGTTGTCAGAAACCCGAATCCGTTCCGCAATCCGTGGTTCGTTTTGGATGAGGATGATAATTACATCTCCATTTTTCATTTCAAAAAGGATGAACTGAGACATTATTGATGTCTGTTGTTTTCGGGCGGAAGCCTGTCAAACGAAAGAGAGGGGATTGATGTGATTCAGTCCCCTCTCTTTATATTACAAAATTTGTTTTATTACTGAAGCCGCTCTTTAGAAGTTGTCGTTATGCACTTCAAAGTAAGCCTGTGGGTGGTTGCAAGTAGGGCAGACTTCTGGCGCTTCTGTGCCTACTACGATGTGACCACAATTGCGGCATTCCCAAACCTTAACATCGCTCTTTTTGAAAACTTCCTGCATCTCGATGTTGCGGAGAAGGGCACGATAGCGCTCTTCGTGGCGTTTTTCAATGGCTGCAACCAAACGGAATTTTGCGGCAAGTTCAGGAAAACCTTCCTTTTCTGCTGTTTTCGCAAATCCTTCATACATGTCGGTCCACTCATGGTTTTCGCCTTCTGCTGCGTGTGCGAGGTTGGTTGCTGTGTCGCCGATGCCGTTGAGTTCCTTGAACCACAGTTTTGCGTGTTCCTTCTCGTTTTCTGCGGTCTGAAGGAAGAGAGCGGCAATCTGTTCAAAACCTTCTTTTTTTGCTTTGGATGCGAAATAAGTGTATTTGTTTCGTGCCTGGCTTTCTCCAGCAAATGCTGCTTCCAGGTTCTTCTCGGTCTGTGTGCCTGAATACTTGCTCATGATTTTGTTTTTTTTATTTGGTTAGTTGTGATTCTTTCGTGATTTATCGTTACACCATGTAAAGTTAATGAATTTATTGAAGATTTTTGTTGCAGATGTGCCTTTTTGAATTGTTTATACTATATTTGCGGTACAGTAATTTAACTTTTACATCTATTTTTATTAAGTCAAATGAAAATTTTAAAGTATTTTGTTTTTTCAGCTTGCTTGTTGGGCTTGTTGAGTTGTGGATCCAAAACTGCCACAACAACTACTGCCACTGCTTCGGAAGATGCTGTCATCAGCAAGAGTGAAGTGAATTCGGATGCTGACCAAGAGGTCGCCGCAGAGATACAAACCCCATCTATCGACAATCCGGACAGATTGTTGACTGTGTTCGTGTCTGATGAAACCAATTCTCCAACAAATATTCGTGAAACACCTAAGGGAAAGGTCGTTCTCACCATACCTGCAGGTGACGATTGTATGCTTTCGGTTAATGGTGTTGCAAATGGATGGTGGTATGTTGAAGGTCCTGTAAGAATTTATGGAGACGGATCTGAAAAAACCGAGACATTGCCAAATGGAGGATGGATTCACAGTTCGGTATTGGCTGTGGCTTCAAGAAACTATGGAGGTGATACATTCCATCTGCGTGAATCTCCAGAAGAAGGCTCGAAAATTATATATTCTTTCTCTGAAGAAATGTTGTTGCGTCCGGTTGACATGAGTGCCGATTGGGTTAAAGTGAAAACGACAGATGGTAAGCATGAGGGGTGGATCGAGGCTCAGTCGCTTTGCGGAAATCCTATGTCTAATTGCTCATAAGGAAGGTGTCTGATAAAGTCAGATAATCTATAGATAAAACACCTCAAGTCTCCAATGCAGACTCCAGGTGTTTTTTTGTTGTCTTCATGAAAAAAAGAGGACTTGGTTGCCCAAGTCCTCTTCGTGTTTTGCTGTTAGCAGGGAAAATTTACTTCCAAGCAGCAATGATTTCCATGAATGAATCAGCCTTAAGAGCTGCGCCACCAATCAAACCACCGTCGATGTCTGGCTGTGAGAACAATTCAGGAGCGTTGCTGCCCTTGCATGAACCACCATAAAGGATAGAGGTGTTGTCTGCAACTTCCTTGTTGTACTTGTCAGCGATAGAAGCGCGGATGAAAGCGTGAACTTCCTGAGCCTGTGCGCTTGATGCTGTCAAGCCTGTGCCGATAGCCCATACTGGTTCGTATGCTACTACACACTTAGCGAAGTCTTCTGCTGAAAGAGTGTACATTGCTGCCATCTGACCTTCGATAACAGACTTGAATGTGTTAGATTCGCGTTCTTCCTTCATTTCACCTACGCAGAAGATTGGAGTAAGACCGTTAGCCAATGCAAGGTTCAATTTCTTGATGAGAAGAGCGTTGTCTTCACCGTGGTACTGACGACGTTCAGAGTGGCCAAGGATAACATACTTAGCGCCAGTCGAAGCTACCATGCTTGCTGAAACTTCACCTGTGTATGCACCTTTTTCGTTTGCTGAGCAGTCTTCTGCACCAACACCGATTACTGAGCCCTTAACAGCTTCTGCTACTGCTGCAACTGAGATGAATGGAGTGCAAACTACTACGTCGCAGTTTACAGTCTTGCCAGCGAGGGTGTTCTTCAAATCGTTTGCCAAAGCAATGCCTTCTTGCAGGGTGGTGTTCATCTTCCAGTTACCTGCTACAATTTTCTTTCTCATTGTACTTTTTATGTTTATAATATGGTTGTTTATTTCTTCTTCTTAAACAGGGAGACAATCTTTTGACCGGTCCATTTGAATCCTCCCAGTATCCAGTCTATGGCAAGTATCAATGCCATGATGGCTATGAAATGCAGAAACATTTTGAATCCGATACCGTAGTTAGACTGGCTTTCTATGGTCCCGTTTTTGTCTGTATCCAGAGGCGCCTCAAATGTCGGCATCCCCCACATACTCCATTTGCGGTAGATGATTCCGTCTTTCATCAGCATGAGTCCCGGATTGGCTTGTATCATCGAACAAAGTACTTCATGATCTCCGTTCAGAAAAGGATACTCGGCGCCGCAGCTCTCCACAATGTACTCTTCTGCTGCCTGACTGTTTATGGGTGAGGCCGTCAGACAATAAAAGGGATAACCATGTTCTCTGGCGTATTCATAATTCTTGTTTATGACATGCCGGTATTCGGTGCGTGTCTCTCTCAAGTCTGGTGCAACCAGCAGGAGTGTGTATTTGTCCGATGTCAAAACCTCACGTGTGACATCTCGCTTTTCGGAATCAAAGAGTTGAATTGCACTCGCTGTCCCTCCATTTCGTCTGGCTACACGTTCTTGGTTTTCTATGGTAAACAATTCGTCCTGGTCAAATTCTCCTTGGTCGGATCCTTTCCCTTCGCTTGGAATGTAGCGGCTGAGGTTTACACCGGTTCGGTATGCGCTAACGTCAAAAAAAGGCAAATCAATCAGACTGATGGCTGATATCAGAAACGAAAAGCACATGCAAATAGGACCAATCAGCCATTGCGTGCGTGTTGTGTATATGGTTTTGCTGTATTTGCGCCACACATATATAAGAATGGCAATGCAGATACACGCCACGCTCATCCAAAATGCAGGTTTGTCGTCCACCCATAGGATGTCGCCGAAGGTGTCATCTTTCTGCACAGGGTTGAAATAGGCTGTGTAGAAGGTGAATGGCGTGAGAAACAAGAATAAAAGAATCGTGTAGAGCGATGTCTTTTTTATGTTCGTTCCTAAAACAGAGCACACACCGATGGTAAATTCAAAAGCTGCGAATAAAATGGTCATCAGCAATGCTGTTGGCTTGAAGAAGTCCAAGCCTGCCGATTCCAGATAACTATACACCTTGTATGTACCGCCTACGGGCATGTTGGCTCTCAAAAGACCGAAAATGGTGAAATACATACCTAAGACCAAGCGACAGAGAGTGACCACGGCGATCTTGAGCCCAGTATGTTTTGAAGGCTGCTTTTTCGTCTCCTGTGATTTCTCGCTCTCCTGTTGACTGGCGCTTTTTGGTGTGTTCTCGTTTTCCTGCTTCTCGGAGGTGCCCTTGCTCATGTTTTGGGAGTATGCTTGTTTTCTTTGCTGTCTTTTGGCGTTTGGTTTCGGAGAAATAGTCGAAAACTATTGTCCTTCGAAATCTATTTTGATCAGACCAAATACGGCATAATTGATCATGTCCATGTAATTGGCACCCACGCCTTCCGAAATCAGCGTCTTGTGGTTGTTGTTCTCGATTTGCTTGGTACGGTAAAGTTTCATCAGAATCAAATCGGTGTAGGAGGTGGTGCGCATTGATCGCCAAGCTTCATCGTAGTCGTGGTTCTTGGCCAGCATCAGCGTGCGGGTGGCGGCCATCTTCTCATCGTAGAGCGATAGAGCTTCTTCTGCATCGATGTCGCTTGTCTCGCTGTAGCCTTTCTCCAATTGGATCAGCCCCATGATACCGTAGTTTACAATGGCAACAAGTTCCCCTCGGATGCCCTCATCTATTTTGGCTTCCCCTTTGGTCTCTAACGAGCGGATGCGGTTGGCCTTGATGAATATCTGGTCTGTTATGGACGTCGCGCGCATGATGCGCCATGCTGCTCCATAATCTTTAAGCTTTTTTGCATAAATATCTCTGCATGAACAGATTATTTTGTCAAATTGCTCCTCTGTTGTCATAATCGTTTATTTTGGGCAAAAATACTGATTTTTTTTGAGGTAATCGGATAAATTGAGACGGAAAATAGCAATAAAATGAGTCTTTATTCGTAATTTCGCAAAAAAATATTCTTCGTTGATAATGAAAAACAATTCTATTTTCACCTATTTCCTTTCTCTGCTTTTCTTTTCTCTCTCGTCTTTCGCTTGCATGGCTGCAGGAAAGTTCGTGTGGCAGGGTGCGGATTGTGAGTTCCTCGACAAAACTGGCGATCAGTTCTACAAGGTGTTGAAAGTGAAATCCGGTGAGAATATGGAGTCGCTGAAATTGATTTATCTTCCAGAGGAGGGTGTTTCGCTGAAGTCTGCTCAATGGACTGCTTTCGCTCCGGATGGAAGTCCGCTCGGTAATGTGAGCAATGTTTCCTCTAAGGCCGATTCTTCTGTTTGCAGTCTTCCTCTCTCCCAGGATTTTTCTACAGGTTTGTCTTTTCTGGCTTTCAACAGTAACGGGGAGGCAATCGACTCTGCAAAATTCTGGATTACTGTTATCCAGCCCCTCGAAAAGGTGGAGTGGAATGTGGACGCGGCTTCTTGTGAGGTTTTCGACTTGATTTTCAAACCGGCTAACTATTATTACTCGGAAGCGGGAAGCAAGGTTTTGATAAAACGTAATTTTGATATCGTCTATGATGTGTTTGATAAGGATGCCGATCGCAAATCTGTAACTGAATCGGTTGAGGCGGATTCGTTGCTCGATTGCATCTCTGGTTTCAAACTGCCGACAGTGAACACTGTTTTTGAGGTGACCGACTTGGATTATGACATCAAAGTTAAATCGGCTGAATTTCAAACGGTGTTTGCAGATGCTTTTGCTTCTTTTTCTGTCAATCAAAAGGCTGATAACGAGGCTGACAATGACAAGGGCTGGCAGATAGACGACAATGGTAATGTCTTTTATGAGTTGTCGGATGGCGCCCCTTCCGGGTCATTCCGATCTTCTGCGCCTTTGAATGTCACGTTTAACTGCAGGAAAAGCCCAGCAGTCAACGATTTGAAATGGGTGATTACCGATTCTACTGGTCGTGAGGAGATTCTTTACAACCATGAGAAAATCACTAAGACTTTTACCGAGCCGGGTAAATATAAGGTTGAACTCCGTTCTTCGCATACGGTTCCCGATTCTACTGGCAAGAAGCTGGAGGGGTGCTCAAAGAGCCTTTTCGGTGAATTCCATGTGACTTCTTCTGAATTGTATATTCCTAATGCGTTCACGCCGAATGGCGATGGTAAGAACGATGAGTTTAAAGTTGTTTTCAAGTCTGTTGCCTCGTTCGATTGCCGCATATATAATCAATGGGGTAGAAAGGTCTTTGAAACAACAGACATCACCAAAGGCTGGGATGGCAAGTGTGGCAGTAGCGACGAGCCTACTGGTGTTTACTTTTATGTGATTGAAGCTAAGGGAACTGACGGAAAGAAATATGTGAAAAAAGGCACTATCAACTTGCTGAGAAGTGCAAAGTGATGGGGTAGTGGACTGTTCCGATATGCAATAAGCGTCATCAAAAGAATCTCGTTTGATGGCGCTTATTCTTTTGTAAGCGGGTTTGTCGGATTTCTCCGCTTTTTGTGTGGCAGATATAAAACAAAAAAGCATTGCAATTTTTTGCAATGCTTTTGTGCGGAAGATGAGACTCGAACTCACATGTCCTTAAGGACACTACCCCCTCAAAGTAGCGCGTCTACCATTTCGCCACCTCCGCAGAGGAAATTTAATT
>JAGHUM010000113.1 GCA_018064855.1 Candidatus Physcocola equi | reverse complement strand
TTTTCCCAAATGCTGTCGACCTCTTCTTCTTGCTTTGAGTGTTTGATTCCCAAGCGACTGGCTAAACTTCCGTAGCTAATAAAACTCCGGTCCGACGACAAGTCGCTCAGCACAGCAATAGCATTTTCCAACTTTGCGTAATGCCGTGCGACGGCCTTGCACTCCTCAAAGTGCTCCTCGTGTCTGCTGGCATCGCCCTCCCAGCCCACCATCAGTTGTTTCTCCAGATTATCAAAATAAGCCTTCACCATAAAAAAGTCAATATTTGTACCCCCCAAAAAAAATCAGACGCTCCTATTGGTCTTGAATATTGCAAGATCAGATGCAATGTGGCTGACACATGTCATGAAAATCTTATTAATAGTAGATAAACGTAAGCATTTTGAGTATGTTATCTCGTGAATCTGGGAGGTGTTGGGCTTCTTTTTTTGTGGGTTAATACAATAATCAAAATAACCACGGTCGCAATAACCCCAATTCCACCGATAATTAAAAAGATTTTTAAAAAGTTGAAAGAGTCTTTTTGTTGAAGGAAAGTGGTGTATCTTTTGTCGAAATTAGCTCCATCGCGGTTTATGGCATTTTGCGAAACTGCTTCATCGTGTGCAGTGGTGCCAGTGTCCGACAATTCAGAAGTATAGGTGTCGATATGGTTAACAGCCATAGAAAAATACGCACTCTCTTTCGGATTATTATTGATTGCTTCAGAATACTTTTCGCGCATTGCAGTCCAGTAGGCCGTTGTTAGCAGATAAGAAAATCTTGAAGAATAATTCATCTCAGAATTGATATAGTATTCTGCGTCTGCTTGTATCTGTTTCCAATATGATTGCTCTTCAATAAAGAAATATTGCTCATTTGCCGTAGCATTGATGGCCATGTTTTGTGCAAGCTTCTCCATGTTCTCAGCCATTATTTCCGCCTTATTTATCATATCGGTTTCATAATTTTCCCCTGCTTGTTTGTTTATCTTAGCAATTTCTTCACCTGTCAATGCTATCGCTTGTGTGCTCATTGATGCGCAGATGATGAAAACAATAAAAGAAACCAAAGAGTTTTGCATTTGTTTTGTCATAGCAGTTAATTGTTTAATGAATACTTTGTTAATAAATAGTCCCACTAATCCATAGTTTGTGAAGGGTGAATGGGGAATTATAATGCAAAGATAAAAAAACACTTTAACTTCTTCAAAAGCCAACCATAAAATTCCATGTTCATGGGCCGATGATGCCAGGTAAATGACGTTATTTTTCGCTTAATTCAGAGGTGACTTCTTTGCACACACCGTTTCGATATTCCCATAGGGAATCGCACACACTATAAGGTGATGCCCATTCTTCTTCATTGCCACCAATCAGACCCCATGTTTGCTCAAAGTTGTGGTTGGCGTTTTCATCGTCAATGTTTAGGCCGTAGAATTTCATGTTTTTTTGTTTTTCTTCATTTATTAATGCCATCGTTTCTGGTGAAATTGGAATCCAACCGAAATCCGACACACAGAGAATGTCGCCGTTTTGATAATCGCCACACGATGGCAATAACTCAGAGAATAACCACTTAAACATTGCGTTTTCGTTGTTGCCACCAGAGTCGGCATATTTTAGAAATTCCAGTAAGTCGGCACGTTCAGTGCTTATGTTGTGAAGAAAAAAAGGTTCGTGTGTGCTGGAGTATTTCACAATGATAACCTTGCGCTTTTTTCTTTGTGCTATGATACACACGGCAAAGGTCAACGCTTTGGCTACTATGATTGGCTCTCCCAACATGGAGGAACTTGTGTCAAGGCAAATGATGATGGGACCTTCTAAATGCCGTTTGCTTTTTGGACTACGAGATGCGTTGGCAAATAACTGCAAGTTCTTGGTGACATAGTTTTTGTAGAAGATGTCCTCTGTTGTCGTACTTGCCATCAGTGCAAGCTCTGAAGGCAGTATGCAGTTGAGGTTGTCACCTGTGGTAATTCCTGCAATGTCGCTTTTCGATGCCGTCATGAAAGTTCCGCTGGTCTCTTCTCCGAAGTTGGATGATCGTCCAATTCGTTTAGCAAGCTCTACAAGTGAAGGCGGTACGTTTGAAAAGAAGCGCTCTTCTATTTCTCGTTCATTGCCTCGCCCTGTTCCCGTACCGTTATTTGCGGGAGCTCCATAGTTGGAGATAGGTTTGTTTAGATTGTCAATAGCATCCTCTTCCTTTGTTTCCTTATCCTTATCCCCTTCTTTTTTTCCATTTTCATCTGTACTGTCTTCATTGTCGTTTGATGAGTCGTCATGTTCTTGAATATCCATATCTGGGCCATCTTCAATTGATTCGTAGCATCCTAATGGGTCTATAGTTTCTTCCCCCGACCATAGAAGTTTGAGTTCACTATCGTCCTCCTCCTCTTTTGGAATACCATTCACATAATCTTCCAATGCTTTCTTGAGTCGTTCTTGAGAGGATAGTTTGTTGTAGCTAATAAAGTTTATTTGTCTATCTACCTCCTCAGAGGCAATCATCATGTGTTCAATCCATTCAGAAAGCATGTTGTCTAATTCTGTCAGGGCAAATTCTTCAGTGAGGTTTTGAACAGACATCAGCTTAGTGGCGAATGTTTCAAGTCTACAGATTGCTATTTCTCTCCATTTTGGAATGGAGCTGATATGCATGCGAAACCGAGGGTCGCATACGGCATTCATTAAGGTTTGTCGGATAATGTCGATTCCATAAACGCACCTTTCTTTCAATAGGTATGCAACATCCTCTTTTCTCCATTTTGATGCCTCTGACGCCTTAATCAGTTTTCTTATTAATGCTGAATACTTCATGTTGAAAATAGTGTCTTAATACCCTTTACGTATGAATTGCCCTTTCATCGTAGTGAAAGCATTTCGTAGTGCGGCGAGTCGATTATATGGAGGGGTGAAAAGATTTGCGTCGACAAGGTTTTTCATCTCTTCCTGCATGATATCAATGTCTTCGTTTATCCCTTTCTGCATTTCGCCTATAGTACCGCTAATCAGTGTGGAGCTTCTTTTAAGGGGGTAGGAATAAGAATTGACGCTGAGTCCGGTCTTAGTTTTTCTCACTAATAACGACGAGGGCTGCTCTGTGATTTTGAGTTTGCTATCTGACGTCATCATTCCATAGGAGTTTTTTGTGAAGCATAGGTTCTCATAATCGTCTTTGTTGATGAGAATCTCTTCGTCGCCTACAATAAAAACATAGTGCACTCCGTCGGGACTTATTGGCTCGCTGACAGGAGTAGTGTAGCTGTTACTTTGCATCTTTTCTATGATGCTTGGCATACCATTATGGCGTATGCTGTTGGCTATGGCATCGGAAACGAGTTTCTTAATCGAATTGATTTGCTCGTCCTTGTCCCAGAGCATATGCTCCATTAGTAAACAATCCGAAAAATCAATGGCATTCCTTCCATTGAGAAATGCAGACGCTTTGAGAATGCCCATCACCTTCTTCCATCTACGGTCGGATACGTATGGCGGCTCTACTAAGTCCGACTTTGTGACATCCAAGCCCTCGTCTTGCTGTTTTTTCTGGTTTATGAGGGTCTTTCTGATTGAGAACATGGTTTCGCAAATATCTTTTGGCACATCTATCTGGTTTATCTCTTTTTTCATGTCGGAAAGAATTTCAGTTGTGAGTTTCAATTCTTCGGGAATGTGGCAGTCTTCAGCAACCCCACACAGTAGTGTGAGAAACTTCTCCTTATCGTTGATAGGCTTCACTATATATCGCACAAGGAAACGGTCCCATATCGCTTCGAGTCCTTCGCCTTCTGCCGGCAACTCGTTTGATGCCGAGATTACGGCCTTGAGTGGTAAGCGAATATCCTCTTTTCCGTTGTGATATATTTTTTCGTTCAGTACGGTTAACAGTGAATTCTGAATAGCTGGTCCGGCTTTCCATATCTCGTCAAGGAATACTACATCTGCCGTGGGAAGATATCCATCCACTACACGTTCGTAACTGTCATGGTCTTTTAGTTTACTAATGCTCACTGGCCCAAAAATTTCATCTGGTGTAGAAAAGCGCGACATCAGATATTCAAAATTCCTGCCGCCTTTGAATGCCATTTTCAGTCTTCTGGCAATCATGCTCTTACCCACGCCGGGCAGTCCTAAAAGGAATATTGATTCACCGGCAATTGCCGTAAGTAGTGAGAGGGCTATTGCTTCTTCTCGTTCATAAGCGCCACGGCTCATTTCTGTCAATAGGTTTTTTATGTGATTTTTTATTTCCATAAGTGTTGTGTGTTTTTTGATTAAAATGGTGAGACCATATCCATAATGTCTTCGTAAGTAAGTTTTCCGCTTTCACTGGTACCTTCAAGAATATCTTCTGTAAGTAACTGTTTTTGCTCGTGGAATTTTAAGATTTTCTCCTCGATAGTTTGAGCGCTGATGAGTTTGATTACTGTTACCACTCGTTTTTGTCCAAGACGGTGGGCCCTGTCCATTGCTTGGCTTTCAATAGCGGGATTCCACCATGGGTCGAGAATGATAACATAGTTGGCTCTTGTTAGATTAATTCCAACCCCTCCCGCTTTAAGGCTTGAAAGGAACAGCCGGCATCTTCCTTCTTGAAAATCTTCTATAGATTTCTCTCGTTTATGTATGGGTGTTTGCCCATCTAAATATAGAAATGCTAAATTCCTGCGTTTGAGTTCTGGTTTGATGAGCTCTAAAAAACTTGTAAACTGACTGAAAACGACGACATTGTTGTCGGGGCAGGTCATCACTCTGTCAAGTATTTCCAGTAATGCATCAATTTTTGAAGACCGTTTTGTCCATTCATTATAAACCAATCTTAAAGAACATGCAGCTTCGCGTAAGTGCATCAATTCTGTGAAAAAATTGATGTGAAGCTGTTTTGCTTCTGCTCGTTCAGCCTTCGTTTTGTGACTCTTGAATTTTATTTCAGCTCTTCTTCGCATCTCTTCATACACAGTTCGCTCGTTTTCGGTTAGCTCTACAAGATATTCTTGTATAATCTTTTCGGGTAATTCTGTCAGAACATCCTGTTTTGTTCTTCGCAAAATGAAAGGGGTGGTCATCTCTTTGAGTATGGCTTTATGCTCATCGTCAAGAGACGGGGTGATAAAAGAGTCTTTAAACATGTTCCATGTGCCAAGCAGCCCTGGATTTATAAACTGAAACAGGTTCCATAATTCCCCCAGGTTGTTCTGTAGGGGGGTGCCTGTTAGAATCACTTTGCTTTTCGATTTCAGCTCCATTGAAATGCGTGAAGCATGTGTGTTGCGATTCTTGATTTGGTGAGCTTCATCCAGACACACCACATTCCATTCTTTGTTTGATAGATTGCCTCCCTGGGTGCCCAATAAACCATAGGTGCACAGGATGATGTCGTTTGCGCCTGCAGCTTCAATATATTTGGCTTTATTCTTCTCATTGTTGATATTCACGCATTTTAGTTCTGGCGCAAATCGAGCGATTTCATGCATCCAATTTGGCAATACGGATTTAGGGGCAACCACCAGGGAAGGGCCGTCAGCACTTTTGTGTAGGAGAAATGCGATAGCTTGCACTGTCTTCCCCAGCCCCATGTCATCTGCAAGGCAAGCTCCTGCACCCCATTCAGAGAGCCGGCACATCCACCGAAATCCCTCTTCTTGATAGTCGCGCAGTTTTACTTTTAGGCCTTTTGGAACACTGGGGGTTATGGAGTAGGCTTCACGGGTTTTTTCCATAAACCTCGTGTAGCTACCATCTTCGTTCACTTTCAAACCTTTAATCATCGATGCCAGTGCCCCAATTTGAAATTTAGGAATCGTCTTGACTTGTCGTTTGTGTGAGGGAAATGCATCAAGTGCAGCAATGTGGCGTATTAATTCTTCGCTCATGCGCACATATTCATCATCGCTAATTTTTACGAACCCATTGATACTTGTACTACTGCAGCAAGCGCGTATGAATGCAGATAGGGAAAGGCTTAACCGCTTAGTTTTTACATTTCCATCCAAGCAAAACCATTCCACGTCGCTTTTTATATTAATTTGAATGTCGCTTGGTTTTATGTCGCCCTTGAAGCGCAGAGGTTTCCCCTCTGGCCATTCAATAAAGAATTTGTCTTGGTTGTCATATATGTATGCAATAAACTTCAAGAGTGATTCATCCATGCAGATATTGGTTTCTGTATAGGTGTCGAATTCGCAATGGAGTTCTTGTTCTAAGAAATTTTTGACAAGAATATAGTTTTCGTGCTCAAGCTTGAGGTCTCGATTAATACAATGGGTTATATTCTCCACCTCGTCGTATACCAATTGCTCTCCTTCTGCAGGCGCAAAGCGGGCATTGCCGTTTTCCATGGCAGAGGCCAGAACCGAAACATTGTATTCGTGCTCTCTTGGCGTGATTCTTATGGCCAAAATCCCTTTGCTGTAAATTGAAGGTTGCATGAGCGCTTCCAATTCTCCGTCTACCACATCAATGATTCCGTTGAGGCTTTCTATGGCCTTTTTCAAACTTATTACAGCTGTGGATGGAAGACCTTTTATCGACAAAAATTTCTGAATCACATCTCTTTGAAATGGATTTGTGGTGATGAGTGTGTATTCTCCGTCCTTTTCACACACGAGTGTGTGTTTTCGGATATGACCATTTTTGTCGATTCCGACATTTGAATCAATTTCTATTGCAGCCCCTTTTCCCTTGAAAGAAAGAATTGGTTTTTCGTGAGTCACCCTTATCTGTGCCTTTGTTTCATCATAATAGGAACCGAAGTAAAGTCGGTCTGTTTCAGAAAGTAAAGGCACGATGACATTAGCGGCATTTGTGTATCCGTCGTTCTCTGGAATAGAATTCGCAATCATTTCGTCTGTGGGATTCATTATCTCATAATCCCCTTTTCTTAATGCTGGCAGAGACAGCACTTGCCCATCTTTCCATTCGTTGTCTTCTTTGGTCTGCTCAATAATGGCTTTTAAGTCGTATTTGTCTAAATAGTATGCAATTCGTTTTTCTTTGTTTTCTTGCTTTGCAAGCCTGTTTTCTATTTCTTGGAATGCCATTTCCCATGATGCCCGCTTTTTCAATGTACTTATTAGTGGAGCTCCTCCAAACAGTTCTCTGTATCTATCTTTTGCTTCAGCACCGATAGGTAGATATGGCGACATCTCATGTCTGAAAAACACAGAAGAATGTAGGTTGTTGGAGGTGATTTTTTCTGTGGGTTTTTCAAATAAATTGAAAAGGATGAATGCAAAAGAATTATACATTTTTTCCTTGTGTCTGTTTATTATATATTCCGCCCTATTTGTCTCGTCTCGGTCTCCGTCGATTGATGCCAATAATAAATTGATACAAAAGTTTTCGTCAGTATATCTGATGTCAAGGTTGTGCGCAAAAGTTTTCAGTTTTGTCGTGGCGTGTCTGCTTTTAATTTTGGACTCACGATATAACGCAATGCCGTAGATGTAATTAAAGATTGGGTTAGCGAATGCTGTGCTTGTCTTTCTGTATGATTTCAAAGCACTTTCAAACACTTCAACACTTTCTTCCACCTTGTTCTCATAGAGTAATTTGGTCGCTTTTATTGCTTCGCTCCATGTGGTTTGCTCTGTCGTGTTTATTGTGTGATACCCATATTGAAGAAACTCGTATGCATCAATCTCCCCATTCATTTCGTCTTTAAACTTGTTTTCGCTATTAATCATTTGCCTGAGCGCTTCTATTGTGTCTTCGCTTAATTCGTCTTCCGTGAATAAGTATTTGAGCATTTCACTCATCATGTCTCTCATCTCATGGTCATTAAGCATTTTCATCAACCTTAGATTTTCTTTCGTGGCCAACTGAAGGTAGTTGAGTAGGTTAAATTGCTTGTATCCAAGGTCGATATACGGACGTTTGACTTTTGCTGCAGCTGTATAATCGCCCGCGATAAGGTATTTGACGATACGGCAAAGATATTCAGCGGTTTTACTGCGGGTGAAAACTTTTATGTTTTTGAATTTTTCAATCCATTCCGAATGGTTTGTGTATAATTCTTTCAGCGCCGTGATATGCCATTTGGGCTTTACGAAAGTTTTACCGCTGATATACCCTAAATCGTTGAGCTTGTTGATTGCTTCATCGTATGAAGCTTTTTTTATTTTGATGAACTTGCGGTACTCGGTACCAGATGAAATGGAAAAGTCTTCGCCATGGTATGCGAGAAAGCATAGCAGTTTAAGCTCTGACTCGCAGAGGTTTGAGAAGTGGGCTTCATAAGTTGACTTGTTCATTGTGTGTTATTCCTTGTGTGTTGTGTGTGTTTCGTTTCTTGCTGGAAACTTTCTAATCTATTCGTTTGCAAATATACACATATTTTTTTCAAACATCATGATTTAATATAAAAAAGTGTGAACGAGGGAATGCGAAAACAATGAATTCGTTGTTCCCGCACTGGTAGATGAAGTGCTTGAATGTTTTGCTTGTGTTTTTCGGTAACTGCAGAGATGCGAAGCGGCGGTGAGTTTCTTAGTCTTTGTTGAGGGTGGGGTAGTGGAGTGGGACTTCGATTTCGAACTCTATTAGGCCGCTTACCTCACCGCCTGGCTGCTCGCGCCATGGCGTG
>JAGHUM010000093.1 GCA_018064855.1 Candidatus Physcocola equi | reverse complement strand
GCCACAGGCATTCTTAGTATAAATCTGTAACACCCCAGTAAATTTGTATAATTCGTAGAAATTCGTTGGCAAAAAAAGTGCCAACTTGTATATAGACACCTTTTTGAAATAGAGTCAACAAAAGATTACGCAGAAATGCGATAATATTTCACCTTTCGAGATAATTTGGCACGAGATTTGCATTAAGAGTAAGAAAAAAGTTACACATTATAACTATTTAGCAAATCACACATCTTTATCTTGAAAGGAGTATTTATGAGGACTAACTTATTTTTGACTTTGTGCGCTTTCGGAATTTGTCAGCTTTCACAAGCAGATCCAGCATATTTGACCGTGGAGTTGAACAACGGATCCAATTATTCATTTGAATTGAACGAGACTCCTGAGATTTCCTACGAGGATGACATGCTCATCGTGAACGATGAAGAAAGCACCTCATACGAAATAAAAGACGTGAAAAACTTTGTATTTTCTGACAACGAAGTCAACAAATCGAAATTATTAGACGAATCGAACAACCTGAAAGTGGTTTCATTGAGTGAAGAGCTTGTACACATCGAAGGTTTGGGTTGCAACGCAGACGTCACACTCTATAATATCAACGGATCGCTCGTCAGCACCACCAACGCCAACGATGACGGTGTGGTAGAAATCATCCTTCCAGCGCAGAAAGGCATATACATGATTTCCGACGGACATCATACTGTAAAAGTAAGACGCAGATAAGCCATAAGCCAAACCAAGCATATAACCCTTCGGACATAGCCGCAGCACAACTACGACTTGTCCGGAGGGTTTTCTTTTGGTGTCTATATACATTGGTACTTTTCTTTTGCCAACGAATTTCTACGAATAATACAAATTTATTGGATGGTTGCTGATTTATACTAAGAATGCCTATGGCATTTCTAATTACTACTAATTAAATGTCTGAATTCGTATCAATTCGTAACGCCAACGGCGTTTTTAGTGAAAATATAGTTCAACGCAATAATTTCGTGAAAATTAGTATATATTCGTTGGCAAAAACATTGATAGTGCCAGCTTGTATATAATTTGCTATCTTTATCTCCATAATGAAATTATGAACTTCGCAACATGCAGAAACTGCAGATAGACCGACGTTGGGGAAAGGGAGTTCTGACGCAATTCGCAATGGATTTACGTTCTTCTTTTCCAAACGAAAAAGGCTTTTCCGACATAAATATAAATACATCAAAAGATGGTATTTATTTTATAATGAATCAAATATAATTGGTCAACAAGTCGTTGACCAATTAGAAATGCCTGAGAAATTCGCACTGGTGCCTTGGAGAACACACATAGTGATTTTCACCAAGTGCAAATCTGTGGAAGAGGCTCTTTTCTATGTTGATAAGACAATAGAAGGGAACTGGAGCAGGGCTGTTTTGGAGCAACAAATAAAAAGTGATTTATATGCTAGGCAAGGTTGTGCTTTAACAAACTTTTCTCAAACATTACCTGAATCCCAAATGCAGAAAGCAAGAGAGGTGCTTAAAGACCCCTATTGTTTTGACTTTCTCACAATGCGTCCCGAATACGAGGAGAAAGACATTGAAGATGCATTGATATCTAACATCACAAAATTTTTGCTTGAGTTGGGTAAAGGGTTCGCTTTTGTAGGCAGACAAATGGAGTTACGTATGCCTGATGGCAATTCTTACTTCCCAGATTTAGTGTTTTACCATATACCTTTAAAATCGTACGTGGTTATAGACTTGAAGGCGGTTGATTTCAAACCTGAATTTGTTGTGAAGATAAACTTTTATGTTTCGGCAGTTGACCATCTCATGAAGGGTGATGGTGACAATGACACAATAGGCTTGATTATATGCAAAACTTCGGATAAAACCACGGTAGAATGGTCTTTCAATGGCGTTAATCGTCCTCTTGGTGTCGCTACTTATGAACTCAAAGAAGTAGTCGAACGTACGGTCGCCGAGATGGACGCTAGAAACAGTAAAGAAAATGACGAAGTGAAGGGGCTTTTATGAAAGTACCTGAAAACCAAGCTGAAGAAAGAGGAAAGCGAAGTGGTTAGTGCCACTAACCAGTTGAAAATGCTTGCCCCCGACGGCAAAAAACGCTTAACCGATGTGCTCGACAGTGAGGGGGTTATCCGTTTGGCAAGTTCATACTTGTATATAGACACCTAAAAAAAAATGTCTTATTATGAATTTTACAACATAACAAGACACTTGGATGTGACCCCGGCGGGATTCAAACCCGCAACCTACAGAACCGGAATCTGGCACTCTATTCAGTTGAGCTACGGAGCCAAAGGACATTAAAGTCACACAAAATTAGGCAAAAAAAAGAGACGTGCAAAAAAAGGTGGTATAAAACATCCTAAAAAAACACTTATAAAAAACACCAACAGAAAAACAGACAACTTCAAAAGGTGATAATAAAAAAGCGAAAAATAATTACAAACTGTAAGGGAAAGCAGGCTGATTACTTAAAAAAGAAGCGAAAGCGAGCGTAAAAAGGAAAAAATGGGGAGAAAAGATAGTTTGCAGAGATAAAAAAACAATATCTTTGCAAACGGAAAGATGAGAAACATCATTTTAACACAGAATACTGAATAAAGAGTACAAAAAAAACAATTATCAATCATACAAAAATATGAGCAAGATAATCAAACCACAGTCGTATCAGCAGATATTAGACTTGAAAGAGACAGAGCTTGGCATTAAGAAAGTAAAAGACTTTTTCCAGAGCAGCCTTTCCGCAGAGATGCGTTTACGTCGCGTGACCGCACCTTTGTTCGTGCTGACAGGCCGTGGCATCAATGACGACCTGAACGGAGTGGAACGCAAGGTATGTTTCCCAATCAAAGACATGGGAGACCAGAAAGCAGAAGTGGTGAACTCACTTGCAAAATGGAAACGTCTGACCTTGGCAGACTATGGAATCGAGCCAGGATTCGGCCTCTACACCGACATGAACGCCATCCGTCCGGACGAAGAACTCGACAATCTTCACTCATTATATGTGGACCAGTGGGACTGGGAACGCGTCATCACCAAAGAAGACCGCAACATTGCTTTCCTTAAGAAAATCGTTCGCAAGATATATGGTGTGATGGTTCAGACCGAATACAAGGTCTATGAATCGTATCCACAAATCAAGCCAATTCTTCCAGAAGAAATCTTCTTCATCCATTCAGAAGAACTCCGCCAGATGTATCCAAACCTCTCTCCAAAAGAACGTGAGAACGCCATCTGTAAAGAGCACAAAGCTGTATTCCTGATGGGTATTGGCGGCAAACTTGGAGACGGACAGAAGCACGACGGCCGCGCAGCCGACTACGACGACTGGAGCACCATGGGCGAAAACGGACTTGAGGGATTGAACGGTGACATTCTGGTTTGGAACGAAGTGCTCGGACAATCGTTTGAATTATCATCAATGGGTATCCGCGTTGACAAAGAAGCGCTGCTCCGTCAGTTGGAGATCGAAGGCCAGAACGAACGCAAAGAACTTTATTTCCACAAACGTCTGCTCGAAGGCAGCCTTCCACTCACCATTGGTGGCGGTATCGGCCAGAGCCGTCTTTGTATGTTCTTCCTCCGCAAAGCGCACATCGGCGAAATCCAGAGCAGCATTTGGCCAGATGACTACCGCATCGAATGTAAGAAAATCGGCATCGAATTGCTATAAGACAAACACTCGAAAAGGAATCAAAGAAATCTTCCTAAGACGAGAAAAAAGGCTACAGATAAGGGCTGAACAGTATTGTTCAGCCCTTTTTTCATGCATAAAAGAGCCAACGCCTTCATTCTTTATGCGAAAAAGTATGATTTACAAATCCTTTTTAATATATTTGTAAGTTGCAAAAAGGGACAATTTAGTATTGTCCGTTTCTCGAAAATTGCCTTCTCGTAGAGAAGCGGCAAGAAATGGTGAGCGGCATGGATTCACCGATATAAAATTTTCCAAAAAGGAATTTAATGAGAATAGTCGAACTACTACATAAAATTATCCTCTCCGTTGTCGGCTTTCTGCTGGCAACAACGGCCTATGCGCAGCACCCGCCGCTCAGCGGTGGTATTGGGTCAATCGATGACCCATACCTGATTGCGTCGGCCAACGACCTCACCACGCTCAGTGACTACATCAACACAACGCCATCGATCAATTTGCAGAACTATTACAAAGTGACCGAAGACATCGACATGAGCAGCGTGCCAGACTTTACGCCTATCGGCAACGAACAGCACATTTTCAACTTCAACATAGACGGCAACCACAAACGCATCAGCGGGCTGCGCATCGGACCAAACTACCAATACAGCGGTCTGATCGGCTACGCCAAAGCCAACACCATCATCAAAAACATCGACGTAGAAGTTGACATAGAAATCGGAGACAACGGAGCCAAACAATTTGCCGGTGGCTTGGTCGCTTACGCCGGCGGTATGACGTTGTTTGACACCTGCACCGTGCGCGGTTCCATCTATATGGGCAACTATTCCCCAGTAAGTGTGGGCGGGCTATGCGGATTCAACGCCACAGCCAGCACCTTCCGCGCCTGCAACAACCATGCAAACATCAACATCGCATACGGCTATGCCGAGGAAAGCGATGGCATTGGCGGCATCATCGGCTACGCCAGAAACAGAGCAACCATCACAGAATGCTGCAACTACGGCGACATAACAGGTCCGATGAATATTGGCGGCATTGCCGGTTACACCTCGACGCGTGGCTCCATCACCTACTGCAACAACGTCGGTCACATCAGATATTACGACAACTATGCCGGCGGTATTGTCGGCAACGCCAGTTCCAACCCCGTTTATTATTGCTGCAACGCCGGCACCGTAAGTTTTGTGGCAGACGGCATCAGCAATCTGAGCAGCCTCAATTCAAAATACATCGGCGGTATAGCCGGTTACTACTTCGCCTCCATCACCAACACCATCACCTACCCATGTTCAGACAACCTGAATGTGGGCAGTATCATTGGCTGGGATTACACCGGAGGTATCACAGGCGCCAACTCCGCCTATTTCTACAACAACGTGAACATGGGTATCGTGCTGGATGGCAGCGCTTACAAAAAATGCAAGAGCGGCAGCATCAGCGGTTCATACAACAGCACCTATGTAGATGCAGGGCGAGACATAGGCGGCATCAACAACAAGCAAATGACTTTGCTCTCCGATTCGCTTCAAGGGACCGAATACATGAACGAAGGGACCACCAACGAACTTGACGGGTCAACCATAAGAAACTATTTTGACCTGACATGGGAGTCACAAGCTCCGCTCAACCACACCAGCGGTCCAATCTGGATTTTCGAAGAAGGATCTTATCCTGTGCCAAACAAGACAGACTTAGAATTCAACAAGTTGGCACGCGTTTATCTCAAACTCAACGATGCTGACAACAGCGGAGACGTGGCACACCAATTCAAGATAGTGGTGCCGGATGCAGACGCCAGCGAATTCACATTCAGCAGCAGTTCCAATGGCGCCATTTGCCGCATCGCCGCCAACAGCGTGGGCCTGGCAAAAATTGGCAAAGACACACTCCGCGCCACCTACAAAGGCATGACCAGAGAATGGGTGCTCAACATCACCGCTGTGGACACCCTCATGTTTTCCGGCGGTATGGGTACCGAAGAAGACCCCTACATCATTTCCTGCCTGAAAGACTTGAAAGAATTGGAGACCGTAGTCGCCAACAATTCATTAGGTAAAGATCCAAGCAAGAACTGGAGTTACGACAAATGGTTCCTGATATACAATGACATCAAAGATCCTTTTGAAGGAACAATCGGCATCAGCGGGGAAAGCAACCGTACATTCCAAGGCCACATCGAGGGCAACGGGAAGAGCATAAACATTGCACGCCGAGGCACCATGCCAAACGAAGGATTCATCAGCGAAGCCACCTCACCGGCAAGCATCAAAAACCTGGAAGTGAGTGGATGGATCGAAACTCCAGGCAACGCTGGAGGTATCGTAGGCAAGGCAGAAGAAATCGTTGTCACAGGTTGTCTGTCTCTCGTCAACATCGCACAATCCGACACAGCAGGTGGCATCGTTGCCATCGCCCACAATGTAACACTCACCGACTGCGGCAACAGCGGATTAGTAGAAAGCAAGAAACTGAGCGGTGGATTGGCAGGTTATGCCAATGCCTGCACCATAACAAACGCAGTAAACGGAGGATCTGTCTCATCTGAGAAAACAGCCGGTGGTATCATTGGATCCGCTCCAGTCACCACCCTTCAGTCCGCAGTCAACTACGGATACGTCGGTCGCTCTGTAGAAGAGATTGCAGGCACACAAAACGATCCAATCGTAGGCGACAAAACCATAGAAACAGCCGAAAACACCCATTGGAACGCCCAACTCTACACCATTTGGGACGAGACATGGGAGACAGAAGGCATCAGCACACAGAAAATGCTGACCGATGCGACATTCAAGACTGCCTTGGGCGCAGCATGGGAAACCAGCAGCGACACCACCCTGCCACTGCCAAAGGCACTGACTGCCTTTGAAGGCAGCAAACTGCTGACCCTGCCACTCCACTTCACAGGATGGAGCACCATTAAAGACGCCAACCAGACCATTAAGATTCCGGCAGAGCCATACAAAATCAATGAATCTTACACCTCGCTCATCATTGAGAGCGCAAACGCCAACTTCGGCGCTGTGGAAAACGGGACCATCTCGCCAAAGCAATTCGGCCAAGACACCATCAACCTTTATTATAAGGAATACAAGAAAAGCATACCCGTATTCATCACCTACGGATTCCTGGGCGGAGGAAACGGCACCAAAGAAAATCCATATCTTATTCAAAACGCCAACGACTTCAAAAACATGAAGCAGGCGGTAGAAGCCGACACCTGGTGCGTGGATACCTTGCGCAACATCAGTTGGCACAAGTATTTCAGCCAAGAAACAGCCATCAACGAGACCATCACATCCGCAATAGGCAACGACCAAAGCCAACGATATGAATGGAGCGGGCACTACGACGGAAAAGGGAACGAACTTAACATCGAAATAGAGCAAGCCAAAGGCTCCGCCGGCTTATTCGCAGTAATCGCAAAAGGCGGATCAGTGAAGAACCTGACAATAAAAGGCTCTGTGAAAGGCACATCCAACGCAGGAGGTGTGGCAGGCTGCGTGAAAAATAACGCCAGCATTGTCCAATGCGTAAACAACGCCACTGTGCAAGGAACAGACAAAGTGGGCGGATTGACCGGATGGGCAAAAGGACAATCAAAGATCAACGACGTCATCAACTTAGGAGAAATTCGCGGAGCAAGACAAGTTGGCGGTATAGCCGGTGAGCTAGACAGTTCGGACATCAGAAGAAGCATCAACACAGCCATTGTGAAAGCCACAGGCAGTCATGTGGGAGGCATCGTAGGCCGCTATATGTGGGGCGGGAAAACCAACATGCTGATATATGAGAGTCTAAACCTTGCCCCATTTGACAATGGAGTGCCATTCAGCGGCAGCATTGTGGGAGAAAGTGTGAACCCAGGCACCAACATCACACTCTGCTTTTACGACAACCAACTCAGCCTGATTGGTGCTGTTGACGGAAACAACAACACCGGTTTCTCATCGGGACTCAGCACCAGAGAACTGATGGGCAGAGGACTGGACGACTATTACTATGACGAAGACTACTGGATCTACAAAGAAGGCCACTACGCCCAACTCAACACCCTGAGCGGCAGCGCTGTTACGCTTGCCAGCAAACCAGCAGTATTCTACGAAAAAGACGTATATAACAACCTCAGCACCGAATTCACAGTAGAAAACAGTCAAAACACCAGTTGGAGCAGCGCGAAAGGACATCTTACCATAAGCGGAAAAGAAGTAGCCTTTGAACACGCAGGAGAAGACACCCTGATTGCCGAACTTGACGGTTACAGCAAAAAAATTCCGGTATTCATCACCAACGGTTTGTTTTCCGGAGGCAACGGAACGAAAGAACGCCCATACCTCATCACCAGCAAACAAGACATGAAAGATTTGGCCTACTATGTCAACACCAACATACTGGCCAACGACAAGACCACCAACTGGAGTGATGACAAATACTTCTCACTTGAAAACGACATTCCATCGGACAGCATTATTACCGACATCGTGGCCGCAGCAAAACTGGAAAACAGCGCCACCATCCACTTTGGCGGCACATTCTCAGGTCACGGTCATAAGATGAACGTAAGCATCAACAGCAACGACGACAACGTTGGTTTGTTTGGATTCATCAGCAAGAAAGGAACCGTTGACTCATTAGACATCACCGGACAAATAAAAGGCGTGACCCTGGTGGGAGGCATTTGCGGATACAATGAAAAGGGCGTAATCAGCAACTGCAACAACTATGCGAACGTAAACAGTTACTATTATGCCGGCGGCATCTGCGGACTGAATGAAAACGGAAAGATTCTCCATTGCACCAACGCAGGCGCAATCAACAGTACTGCCAACACAGCAGGCGGCATCAGCGCCAAAAACAGCAATACAGAAAGCGAAATCAAGCAATCGACCAATATTGGAACAGTCACAGCAGAACTTTATGCTGGAGGCATCAGCGGACAGAACGAAGGAAACATCAGCACATCGGTCAATTCCGGATGTGTAATCGGAACCAACCGAATCGGTGGCATCTGCGGTCAGTCGTTCATGGGCAGCATCGGCGACTGCATCGAAATGAGCGAATTGAGAAGAACAAGTTTACAAGCAGCCTGCGACATGGGCTACATCTGTGGTTTATCCAACAACGGAGCAACCAGCAATTGCTACTACGACCAACAACTTTGCTCGCACAACGGAACAACCTTCAATGAAGACGCAGAAGGACACAACACCATTGAAATGCTGGGAGACAACCTTAAAGCGAAATTGGGAGAAGGATGGATTTATGCAGAGAACCAATATCCAAGAAACGGAAACAGCATTACGGAAAACCTCGCCAGCAGCAGCATTATTGTAACAGCGCCAAACACACTACGCAACATAAACGACGAGTTTAAAGTTTACTGTCCTGCCGAATACACATGGAGCAGTCAAACCCCACGCGTAGAAGTCAAAGGAACTAAAGCGACATTGCTAAGTATAGGCAAAGACAGCATGATTGTCAGCAAAGATGATGTGCAACGCAAAGTCTTCATCGACATCACCTGCATCACCAAGCACACACTCGACACATTAAAAGGCTGCGACAGCCTTCTCTACAACGGCAAATACTACTTCAACGACATCCAATTTGTTGACACGTTAAAGACAAAGAACGGTTGTGACAGCATTGTTGGCATCAACATCACCATCAACGCATCGTCCGTCGCCCCTGCGCAAGACACCATTTGGGCGACCGACAGCGTCAACTACAAAGGAAAGACCTACAAGGTCAGCACCAACGTAACGACCATAGAAGAAAATGCGGTGGGATGCGACAGCACAATCGTTCAACCAATAGACATTGTTTACACAAAAATCAAAAAAGAGGAAATAGAAGCAGGCTGCGACAGCACCCTCTTCGACGGTAAATGGTGGAAAGCAGACACCACCTTGCAAATAGTGGAAAAAGACGCTCACGACCGCGACACTTTGGTGATGAACTACCACATCAACGTGAACTATTCCAAAGAAGAAACCTTCACATTGGATGGCATCGACAGTTTACTGTTCAAAGGACAATATATCTACAGCGACACGCTCATTACCGACACCACCCTTTTGGCTACCGGTTGCAACCACATTACGCACACACAAATCAACATCGGAAAGACATCCAAGACCGAAAGATGGTGGACCCACTGCGGGCCTGGTGAAATAGAGCGCCGCATCCACGTAGAAGAAAGCGGCATCATAAAAGACACGCTGACCAATGTGGCTGGATTCGACAGCATCATCACCTGGCACGTCACCATTATGGAGCCTAAAGACACCAGCATCTACATCAGCCAGTGCCACTCGTTGAAATTCAAAGGAAAGACATTCACACAAGACACCGTATTGGTTGAAGTAAATGAAACCGATTGGTGCGACAGTACGGTCTATTACCATATCCACATCATGAAAGCAACAGAAGGCGAACAGACCATCGAAAACTGCTACAAAGTGGACTATCAGGGCAAGACCTACACACAAAGTACCGATTTGAGAGAGACACTGCCAGGCGCCAACCATGAAGGATGCGACAGCATTGTGGTGACACACATCATTGTGCACCAGTCTAGCAGCGACACGCTGAACAGATATGGCTGTGACCTCCTGACTTGGAAGGGGATGCACATCACCAACGACACCATCCTATGCGACACCTTACAGAACAGTTTCGGATGCGACAGTTTCCTTTATTACAACGTACATATCACGCACACAGTTTACGACACCTTACACATATACGGTTGCGACAGCGCTGTTTATTATGGCGCAACGTATAAGGGCAACACCCAACTCGTGGAGCAGAAATACGAGAAAAACACCGATGATGTGACAGGGGAACTGGTAGAATGTCTGAGTCTGTACCGCATGATTTATGTACACGTCGGCAACTACCAAGAATATGTGACAAACTACGACGATTGCGAAGTTGTCACCTTCAGGGGAAAAGAATACAGAGAAAGCACCAGCATCCGCGATTCGTTTGTATCGACCACCGGTTGCGACAGCATCATGGTCTATAACATCCGCATCCACCGTCCGAAAGAAGGAAAACAAGTGGTGAACGGATGTGGCATGGCAACCTACAAAGGCGTCAACTATTTTGCCGACACCACATTCACAGAACACACCACCACCAAATGGGGATGCGACAGCAGCACAGTGGTAAACATCTATGTGCGTCAGCCAAGTTTTGAAGACGTGGCAGTGGAAGGTTGCGAAATGGTGATGATAGACGGAGAAGAAATAACACGCGACACGATCGTCACCCGTGTTTACACCAATGCCGGAGGATGTGACAGCACAGTCAGGACCCACATAACCATTCACAAGAGCAGCCACAAAACCATCACCCTTGAAGGAGATTATGATGTGTGGTATAATGGTAAAAAATACGTGCGCAGCGTCACCTTACACGACACACTCAGAAACCACTGGGGATGCGACAGTTTCCTGACAGTAGCCATCTTGGTGAAAAAAGCGCTCGACTACCCTATCATCGTAAACAAGTATGACTATATGCTGCTCTGCAACAACAATATCGGTCAAGACAAATATACCACCTATCAATGGTATAAAGATGGCAAAGCGCTGTATAACGAAACCAAACAATATTACAACGAGCCAACCTATGGCGCGAAGTTGAACGGATGCTACCAAGTGTACGTCACCACCAACGACGGAAAAGAATACTTCTCTGAAGAAGTCTGCTTCAAAGAAGACAAACCACTGCAACTTTATCCAAACCCAGTACAACCAAATGAAGCGGTGACGATAGATTACGAATTTACAGAAAAAGAAAAAGACGGTCTGTATATAGACGTCTATAACAGTGCCGGATTAAGAATTTGGAGCGACTACCCTACTTCTTACCCAATCGTCATACCAGGCATAGCACAAAGAGGCTACTACTTCGTATTGATCATGACAGGAGAAGAAAAAGGGAAAACAGCGAAATTCATAGTAAAATAAGAACGAATAGAAAGCGATAAACAACAATATGAGCAGAAATAAAAACATACTGACTTTGGTCTTCGGTCTGCTGTGGATCGGACAGATGGGGATGTGTGCAAACGCTGCGTCGGACAACACCTACGACTTCAGCGTGGAAAAATCTATTTGGGGCAAAGGACCAGTGAACGACATCGCGCCAGAAGTAGCAAGTGAAGCAAACCGCGATTCGTTTGTAGATCCCTTTGAGAAAGCACAAAAAATAGAACCAAGCAAACCAGAAAACGAGCGAGAAAAACGCATCCAGCAAATGCTGAAAGAGAGACAAACCATCAAATACATGCCACTGCTGACAGAAAAGAGCCACTGCAGTGTTGGACTGGGATTTGTGGGAGGACTCAACAAATATCTTATCAGCAGTGATTTTGGAGACAACAGTCTGGCTTTTAGTCCTGGCATAGCACTCGACATTTACTACTTCATCAACCAGAATTGGGGAGTAAGGACCGGATTGGGTCTGAATTTCTCACACAGCACCTTCAAAATAGACGGGACCTACACAGACCAGCAGGTATATACCGACTATGAAGGCGACAAACTAACCCTCGACTACAAAATCGGCAGTGTGGAAGAAACATTCCGCAACACCCTGCTGGAAGTGCCTGTAATGCTGGCGTATGATTACAATGACTGGATTGGAGCCGTTGGTTTCAAATTTGGTTTCCCATTGAGCGGATCATACGAACAGACGATGAAAGATGTAAACATCACAGGTCACTATCCATTCTCTGGCGACATCACCAACGCCCTCGCCATAGGAGCCACACAAAACGGGACCATCAAAAAAGAAGGTGACTTTGCAGACAAATCGGTATTTGTGATGCTGGGTTGCAGTTTTGGACGCAGATTCAGAATAAATAACATGTTTGACTTCGGCGCAAGCGCATTTGTTGATTACGCAGTCAACAAATTGAAAATGAACGTGAGCGCAAAAGGAGACAACAGTCAAGGTATGCAAAATGAAGACGGAGCATTTTATTTGATCCGAAACACGGAATTGCTCAGCGAAAACGATTTGCCCCAAAGCGCAAACGAAGAACGCACCCATGTGAGCAGTGTATTGTGCGGTGTGCAAGGCACAACAGGGAAAAACATTGTGGATGAGATGCGCTATTTCAGAGTGGGCATAAAACTCTCCATCTACATCAGCAACTATGGCAACGGCACTAAAGAAGCCAGAGCGGAAGTAGAAAGAAAACTGGACCAAATGAGATAAGGTAACCTCAACAAACCCTCAAAAAAAATGAAAGACCTTATCACCATATTAGGTCCAACGGCCTGTGGGAAAACAGCCTTTGCCGCCCACTTAGCCAAAGCCTTAGATGCAGAAATCATCAGTGCAGACTCGCGCCAAATATACAGGCGGATGGACATCGGCACAGGGAAAGACATCGCAGACTATACCGTAGAAGGCGTACAAATACCCTACCACCTGATTGACATCGTAGAACCTGGATACAAATACAATCTGTACGAATACCAACGCGATTTCCTCAAAGCCTATAACGACATCAAAAGCAGAGGGAAAACCGTAATATTATGTGGCGGAACAGGACTATATATCGAATCCATTCTGAAAGGATACCGATTATCTCCAGTTCCGGAAAATCCAGCATTGAGAAACTCATTGGAAGGGAAAACACTGGAAGAACTAATCGGCATATTACGCGGTTATAAAGAACTGCATAATGTGAGCGACCTAGATACCTGCAAAAGAGCCATTCGCGCCATAGAAATAGCCGACTATTACAAAAACACACCAGAAGACAAAGAGCCATTCCCAGAACTAACAAGCACAACCATCGGGCTTGAAATCAGCAGAGAAATGCGACGCAAACGCATTAGCGACCGCCTCAACAGGCGTATGCAAGAAGGAATGACCAAAGAGGTGGAAGGCTTGCTTGCAGAGGGAATAGACCCAGAAGACCTGATCTACTACGGACTAGAATATAAGTATGTAACCCAATACGTTACAGGTCGGATTTCATTACAAGAGATGCACGACCAACTGGAGATCGCCATTCACCAATTTGCCAAACGACAGATGACATGGTTTAGAGGCATGGACAAGCGCGGCATAAAAATAGAATGGATTGACGCAGAGCAACCAATGGGAAAAAAAGTTGAAGATGCGCTAAACATAGTTTTTGAGAGAAAAGTTTGAGATATAACAGAAAAAAAGTTATTTTTGCAGACTGAAACATAGAATAAGAATAAAACAAAGAATAATAATAAAATGGCAGAAAAAGAAAAAGAACTGGTAAAACCGGTTGAAGCTACAGAAGAGTCTGTGATCAATGCAGAAGAAATTGACCAGGCTATTTTCAAAGGCGAGAATTTCATTTACAACAACCGTAAGTCCCTTCTCATCGTCATCGGTGCATTAGTGTTGCTTATATGCGGCGTAATCGCTTACAACATGGGATACAAAGCTCCAAGAAATCAGGAAGCAAGCGAAGCAATGTTCAAAGCTGAGCAGATGTTCCAACTAGACTCTTTCAATGTAGCCCTTAACGGAAATAAAGATGTTGTAGGTTTCCTTGAAATCATGGACGAATATAGCGGTACAGACGCAGCAAATGCAGCAAAAGCATACGCAGGAACCTGCTACCACAAGCTTGGCAAGAACAAAGAAGCCATCGATCTTTTGAAATCATTCAGCGGAGGTCAGAGTGTAACAGCCGCTGCAGTAAATTGCGAAATCGCAACTTGCTATTCAGAACTTGGCGAAAACGACAAGGCTGTCTCTTATTACAAAGATGCCATTGACGCAAAAGACAAACTCGTCTCACCTATCGCATTGAACCACCTTGGTTTTGAATATTTGAAACAAGGCAACAAAACAGAAGCAAAGAAACAGTTTGAAGCGATCAAAAATCTTTATCCTGAAAGCGTACAAGCTCAGGAAGCAGATAAAAACGCAGCACTCTGCAATTAATCTGTAAAAAAAAAATGAAAGGCGGACCCTATGGTTCGCCTTTTTTTGTACTTCTAAATTTCATCTATTATTTTTGTTGTAAGCATCCAATTTAGATGCTTACCTTAATTTTAAGTACTTTTATTGAAATATTAAGTTTATGAGAAGTACATTAATCAACATATCGCAATTTCCACTAGAACTAACGTTATGCCTTTTCTTGCTTATACTGCGTTTAATGGTATACGAGTGTTCTTGCATTGAAAAGTTTGTAACTATGTCGTTTTGGCTGTTATCTAGTTGTGCCATTTTGTATAAAGTTCGGACCCAAGCTTCTAAACGTCGAAGTATATGGTACATACTAACAACGATTGTTTGTGTGGCATATGTTCTTGTTACCGATTATTTTCATTGGATGTCAGAAAATACAGCATCTTGTTTATTGTGTGTGTCGGTAGTGATACTATACAGTTCATGTAAAGCGCGTGATTTCAATAGTTTCTCGGAATTCCATATAGGACTTTTAAGCGACATAGCAAAAGCACTCATCATATGCATTTTCGTTATGGTAATATGCGAATATGTGGAGCATCATTTATTTGACTTTTGTAAAGATGAAGATGAATTTATCTGCAGTTGTATACATACCCCATCCACAATATCCAGTTTTATTTCTGTTAGTATTTTTGTGCTACTCTTCTGCCATTTTCAAACGACTAAGTCAGAAAAACGACTGCGCATTGTAGAGAACATTGTTTATTGGATTATTCTAACACTATCGGCCGTTGTTTTAGTAACTCTTTTGTGTGGCCTCATCTATAATAGAATGGGCAACAATTGTCTGATATATGCCATCATTGTCTACCTTTTCTCTTTGAGTCTTATACTGTCAATTAACCGATTTACAGCCAAAATCATTAAGGGATTACTACTACTTATAAACGCATTGGCAGCACTTAGTCTGCTAGTTTACATTATAGTGGGGAAACCTTATTTCGACACCCATTACCTTTTCCTATTTCCTGTAGCAGGAATGCTTTTGTTGCAATTCAACCTGTATAAAAAAGAGAAAAGAAATTTTAAAAGAGCCTTTGTTTTTGCTGGCCTTATCGCAACCATACCATTCTTAGTGTTTTATATGGTTAAAGATGTTAAGCTAATGCATAAAAAATACATGATAGACAAATTTGCAGAAAAGTATGGTCTAGCAAGTAACTTCGGCATTGTAGGAGAGAAAAAGATTCCTCTAGAGGCCCTTATGGATAAAGAATTCAACACCTTCAGAGAAGATTGTTATATTCTATGGGAAAAAAAATTATTATATGCTTACGATAATGTATTAGATGAATACCAAATAGCTAATGATAGCGTTACGGTAAAGAGCTACCTTTACAATTATCATTATATGAGTACTCAAAAATTCAGTTTTGAAGAGTGGAATTCCCTACCCGCTGATTTTAATAATAGTGATGACATAGAACGTATAATGGAAAAGAATAGGAATATAGAACTAGAACCACAACTTCCTATTACAAAGGATTCAAAATTCTAAAGAAACTCGCAAAGCTAGTTATTCCTTTTTTGTCATCATCCCCAAAAATTGATACCGATAGATTTGGTTTGTAAGCTCTTATAAAAGGATTTTTCCCTCACTGTATGTGCAAGCACAATTCGCGAGCATAGGCAGAAAAACTGCTAAAGTCGGGGAAAACGAAATCGATATCGAACCCTTCCTGACGCACGCACTGGGCTGTATAAGGTCCGAAACACGTCAAGCGTACTCCAGACTTTTTTAGCTGAGAAGGATTGACCAACCGCTTGAACACCTGAGCCTCGGTAGCACTTGTAAAGGCCACCCAACTGACTTCATGCAACAAACAGGAAGCATCGGAGAACATAGAAGGCGTTGCAGGACTGGTTGTGTAAGCAGGTAAACGTCTAATTTATTAATTATATCTGCAAATATAGCCTAAAAACGCTATAAATCAATTTATAGTCCATGGACAGATTTAGAAGCTTATGACGAGCAAGGAAATCTTATTGAAAGGCATTATAATGAAACAGACCACAGCAGTAGCCATACTTACTACAGAAAAGAAAGTTATGTCAATGACAATCATGGCAACTGGATAGAAAAGTCGGTGTCGTCAGGAGACAATCCCAAGGTATTAAGGTCTTATGGGAAAACCAGAAGGACAATAGAATACTACGAATAATAACAAGAAAGTCCTCAATTCCAAAAGAAAAGAGGACTTTGGTTTATATAGGTTTACCCTACTCTATTGACACATCAACGATGATGATGAGCATGATGAGCATGAACAGGAGCATGGTGGTGATGAGCAGGAGCATGATGGTGGTGCGGTGCCACATAGCATGAATGAACATGATGATGGTGAGCGTGTCCGCAATAAACAACCGGTGCTGGAGCCGCCACAACGACTGGAGCAGGTGCTGCGACAACCACTGGAACAGGAGCAGGCGCTGCCACAACTACAGGGACAGGAGCCACAACTGCAGCTCTTACGACAGGCACGGGAACATGAGCATGAAAACTAACATGAACTTGTGCGTTTGCAACAACTGAGCCGACTGCAAGAAGAACTGCACTTAAAATTGCTTTGGTTATATTGATGAGTTTCATATGCTGTAAAATTTAAATGTTAGTAAATCCGTTTACACCCATGATAAAACAAATAGCATGCCAAAAAAACACAGCAATACGAAACAAAACAAAAATAAAGGCGTTGAGAGAAACTCAACGCCTTTAATATCAATATAATAAAGTCAATTAAAAATTAACGATATTTTTTCTGAGCAGCCATACGATCGCGAAGCTGCTGTTTGTAACCCTCCCAATCGGTGATATTGTGGCGAGCCACACCGCTTTCCATAGCAGCCTTAGCAACTGCAGGAGCAACAGTTTCAAGCAAACGAGGATCGAAAGCAACAGGGATGATATAACCACGACCAAAGCCCATGTTTTGGTTGCCATAGAGGTCTTTGATTGACTGAGGAACAGGTTCCTTTGCAAGTGCTGCAAGTGCACGAACAGCGCCAAGCTTCATCGCTTCGTTGATAGCCTTAGAGTGAGTGTCGAGGGCTCCACGGAAGATATAAGGGAAACCAAGCACGTTGTTGATCTGGTTAGGATAGTCTGAACGACCAGTAGCCATGATAACATCCTCACGAGCAGAAGTAGCATCTTCGTAAGTGATTTCTGGGTTAGGGTTAGCCAAAGCGAACACGATAGGATCTTTCGCCATAGAACGAACCATATCCTTAGAAAGAACACCACCCTTAGAAAGGCCGAGGAACATATCAGCACCCTTAACAGCCTCTTCGAGAGTGTGAATATCTGTGCGAGAAGTAGCGAAGAAACGCTTCTGTTCGTTGATGTCGGTACGATCCACGCTGATTACGCCACGGCTGTCGAGCATGACAACGTTTTCCTTACGAGCGCCAAGAGCGAGGTAGAGTTTAGTACAACTAACAGCAGCAGCACCAGCACCATTTACAACGATCTTAACATCTTCGATCTTCTTACCTACAACTTCGAGCGCATTGATGAGACCAGCAGCAGAGATGATAGCAGTACCGTGTTGGTCATCGTGCATAAGAGGAATATCACATTCTTTCTTGAGTCTTTCTTCGATAGCGAAACATTCAGGAGCCTTGATATCTTCGAGGTTGATACCACCGAAAGTAGGAGCAATAGCCTTAACAGTTTCGCAGAACTTATCAACGTCAGTAGCATCAACTTCGATGTCGAACACGTCGATATCAGCAAAAATCTTGAAAAGAAGTCCCTTACCTTCCATTACTGGCTTACCAGCAACAGCACCGATATTACCAAGACCGAGTACAGCAGTACCATTAGAGATAACAGCAACGAGGTTGCCCTTGGCAGTATAATCGTAAGCCTTATTGTTATCAGCCTGAATTTCAAGACAAGGTTCGGCTACACCAGGAGAGTAAGCCAAAGAAAGATCTTGCTGTGTTTCAGTAGGCTTTGTTGGAATGACCTGTACCTTACCAGGTCTGCCTTGCGCGTGATACTGCAGGGCTTTCTGTTTCAAATCGCTCATTTTGTATAATTTTCGTATAAAATTACTATTTATTTCTTGTACTTTCAAAATAATTGCAAATTTACAAAAAAAACATGAAAAAGGGACTAATAAACAAGCCAATTAACTTGACAAGCGCACAAAAAAAGCCCATGCAAAACGCATGGGCCAAATCTATATATACTCGTATGAGAAACAAGATAGATTTAGAAGTTGTTTACTTTTTTGCGAAATAGCGATTGTAGAGTCCAGCGAAGCCAGCACCATGTCGAGCCTCGTCTTTAGCCATTTCGTGAACAGTATCGTGAATAGCGTCGAGATTCAACTCCTTAGCGCGTTTTGCGATACGGAATTTATCTTCACAAGCGCCTTGTTCAGCCAACATACGTTTTTTAACATTCTGTTCTGTCTTGCCAAGAATATCGCCGAGCAACTCAGCGAATTTGGCTGCGTGTTCAGCTTCTTCAAAAGCATAGCGCTTAAAAGCCTCAGCGATTTCAGGATAGCCTTCGCGATCAGCCTGACGGCTCATTGCCAAATACATACCCACCTCACCACATTCACCATTGAAGTGAGCATTAAGGTCTTTAATCATCTCCTCATCCTGCACTTTACCATCACCGATGTGGTGTTCAGTAGCAAAACTAAGAATACCGTTTTCATTCACTTCCTGGAACTTACTTCCTGGGACCTTACAAACTGGACACTGTTCTGGAGCAGCATCCCCTTCGTGGATATAGCCACAAACTGGACACAAAAATTTAGCCATAATTTATATAGTGTTAGTTATTGAATTGTCAATAGACTGAATACGTTTATCATAACAATCGGAACAATATCCCGTATAGCTAAGTTCCGTCTGCATAATAAAACGTCTTCCGATATTATTTTTGAAAACAAGATTCAGCTCAGGCAATTCATCTTCGAAGATGTCTTCCACCCTACCACAACAACTACATTTAAAATGTGCATGAGGAGAAACATCGCCGTCGAAACGAGCATTCTTTTCATCCAGACCAAGCATCAACACCACCTGTCGATCAACAAACAACTTTAAAGTATTGTATAATGTGGTTTTAGACAGTGTGGGCATTGAGTCTGACAACGCAATGAACATTTCATCGACTGTAGGATGCGTCTTATGCGTCAGCAAGTATTCCATAATTGAAATACGTTGAACAGAAGGACGGATGCCATGTTCAGACAAATATGCTCTGATGTCTTTCATTTATGTAATGATTACAAATCTATTTTCATTACAAAATTATAATTATTTCAAAACAAATCCAAAAATCCTTATAAAAAAAAATAAAATATGGCGCCATCCTGAAAATAATCGAAAATACGGATTGAAAAGAGTGAAGAAATAAACTACTTTTGTGTTGAAATATAAACCAACAAACAAAATAAAAACATGATTGACAAGAAGAAATTTGTAGTCATCATTCCATCAAGATATGGTTCCACCAGATTTCCAGGAAAACCATTGGCTGTAATAAGCGGGAAAAGCATGATACAAAGAGTATATGAACAAGTAAGCAAAGTTTTGGACCTCGTATATGTCGCCACAGATGACGAGCGCATATTCAATGCAGTAGAGGCCTTTGGAGGGAAAGCTGTAATGACAAGAAACGACCACAAAAGCGGCACAGACAGACTAGCAGAAGCATACGAAAAAATTGGCGAAGGCAGAGAAATCGTAATCAACGTGCAAGGAGACGAACCATTCATTCAGCCAAGCCAATTAGAATCGCTCTGCGAATGCTTCAACGATTCCAAGACAGACATAGCTACGCTTGTAAAGCCATTTACAGAAAAAGACGGAATAGAAGCGCTGGAAAATCCAAACAGCCCTAAAGTAGTAATCGGCAAAAACAACGAAGCCCTCTATTTCAGCAGATCGGTCATTCCATACAAACGAGGGAAAGAAAAAGAAGAGTGGCTGAAATCGCACCAGTATTACAAGCACATCGGATTATACGCCTACAAAGCAAAAGTATTGAAAGAAGTGACACAACTTCCACAAAGTCCGCTGGAGATTGCAGAATCGCTGGAGCAACTGCGTTGGCTGGAGAACGGATACAGTATTAAAGTAGGAATCACCACTTCGGAAACAGTAGGGATAGACACACCTGAAGACTTAGAAAGAGCAGAAGCATTCTTGAAAAGTCAGGGAATGAAATAAAACCAAACAACGAAAAGCAAACATTACAGCAGACAAATAAAACAAAAAAGGTGAAACAAATGTTTCACCTTTTTTATTATGCTATTGGAATAAAAATTATTCAGCAACAACAGAAACTGCGATTTCTGCGCTAACTTCTTTGTGAAGACGAACAGTAGCAGTGTAATCACCAAGAGCCTTAACAGGGGCGCTGAGAGTGATGATCTTGCGATCGATAGAGATGCCCTGTTTTTCAAGTTCTTCAGCAACCATGATGTTGTTAACAGAACCATAGATAGAGCCATTTTCGCTTGCCTTAACAGCAACCTTAACGCTAACGCCCTTGAGTTTGTCAGCCTGAGCCTGAGCATCAGCCTTGATCTTTTCAAGTTTCTTAGCCTGCTGTTTAAGGTTTTCAGCGAGTTCTTTCTTTGCAGAAGGAGTAGCTACTTTAGCCATACCCTGTGGGATAAGGTAGTTGAGGCCGTAGCCATTCTTAACGGTTACGATATCGTTTTTGTAACCCAAGTTGTTGACGTCTTGTAACAAAATGATTTCCATTGATAAATCCTCCTATAAATTACTTCAACAAATCGGTTACATATGGGAGCAATGCCAAGTGGCGAGCTCTCTTAACAGCCTGAGCGATCTTGCGCTGGAACTTAAGAGAAGTTCCGGTGAGGCGACGAGGAAGGATCTTACCCTGTTCGTTCAAGAATTTCTTCAAGAATTCAGGATCCTTATAATCGATATACTTGATGCCATTCTTTTTGAAACGGCAGTATTTTTTACGTTTTACATCAACTGAAGGTGGTGTAAGGAATCTGATTTCAGAAGATGCGTTAGTTGGTTGCATTGCCATTTTTTAGTTCTCCTAATTAAGCTTCATTTTTAGATTTGTTACGGCGCTTAACAGCATATTCTGCAGCGTACTTGTCGAGTTTGGTAACCAAAGAGCGGATAACCTTCTCGTCGCGGCGGAACTGAGTGTTAAGTTTTGAGATAACTGAAGGTTCAGCATCGAATTCGATCATAACATAGAAACCAGTGGTTTTGTTATCGATCGGATAAGCGAGCTTGCGCAATCCCCAACATTCTTCGTTGACGATTGTTGCGTTTTCATCAGTAAGGACCTTTTTGAAGCGGTCTGCCGTTTCCTTCATCTGAGCATCAGACAAAACGGGAGTCAAAATGAAAACGGTTTCGTAATGATTCAACATAAAATTAATAAATAAGATTAGAATTAGCATTCCGTAGAATGGAATGCAAAATTAGCAATAACTTTTAACAAAAGCAAGAGTGTGTGGCAAAATTCAGCCCCACACTCTCGCATTTTATCAAAAAGTCATTCTTTTTTGAGACTTTATAAAGAATTCTTAGTCCTTGATAAGGTTTTTACCAGTCATTTCAGCAGGCTGTTCAAGACCCATCAAATAGAGAATTGAAGGAGCAACGTCTGCAAGAACACCATTTTCAACCTTAGCATTCTTGTGCTTGTCGCTTACCAAGATGAAAGGAACAGGGTTGAGCGAGTGGGCAGTGTTAGGAGTGCCATCTTCGTTCAATTCATTATCAGCATTACCGTGGTCGGCGATGATGATAGTATCGTAACCAGTTGCGAGAGTTGCAGCGATAACATCCTTCACACATTCGTCAACAGCCTTGACAGCCTTTTCAACAGCAGGCATGATACCTGTGTGGCCCACCATGTCGCCATTAGCGAAGTTAACAACGATGAAATCATATTTATCTTCCTTGATAGCAGCAACGAGTTTATCCTTTACTTCGTAAGCGCTCATTTCAGGCTGAAGGTCATAAGTTGCCACCTTAGGAGAAGCAACGAGTCCACGATCTTCACCTTCGTATGGAGTTTCGCGACCGCCATTGAAGAAGAATGTCACATGGGCATATTTTTCAGTTTCCGCAGTGTGGAGCTGTTTCAAGCCCTTGCTGCTGATATATTCACCGAGAGTGTTCTGCACATTTTCCTTAGGGAAAAGGATTTCAACGCCTTTGAAAGAAGCATCGTAAGGAGTCATGCAGAAGAACTTGATGTCTTTGATTGTGTGCATGCCCTGTTCGATAAGATCTTCCTGAGAGAGCACCTGCGTCATTTCCTTGGCGCGGTCGTTACGGTAGTTGAAGAAGATTACAACATCACCCTCCTTGATAGTGCCATCAAAAGCGGCATTAACAAGCGGTTCCATAAATTCGTCGGTGTTCTTGTGTTCTGGAGAATCAGAATCGTAGCAATCCTGAACAGCTTGAACCATATCGGTCACCTGTTTGCCCTTGCCATAAACGAGTTGATCGTAAGCCACTTTCACACGGTCCCAACGTTTGTCACGGTCCATTGCATAGAAACGACCGATGATAGAAGCGATCTTACCAGTGCTCTTGGCGCAGTGGTCCTGCAACATCTGGATGAAACCTTTACCGCTCTTAGGGTCGGTATCACGACCATCCATGAAGCAGTGGATGAAAGTATTATCTACGCCATATTGCTTAGCAACATCGCAAAGAGTGAAAACATGTTCAAGAGAAGAGTGAACGCCACCAGTAGAAGTAAGACCCATAAGGTGAACATTCTTGCCATTCTGCTTAGCATAAGTGAAAGCCGAGACGATGCCAGGGTTCTTAGCGATAGAACCGTCTTTGCAAGCGCGGTTGATTTTCACCAAGTCTTGGTAAACAATGCGTCCTGCACCGATATTGAGGTGGCCAACTTCCGAGTTACCCATCTGTCCATCAGGCAGACCAACATATTCGCCAGAGGCTTGAAGTTGAGAATTTGGGTAGTTAGCATTGAGAGAGTCCATAAACGGAGTTGCGGTGTTATAGATCACATCGCCCTTACCTTTCTGTCCGATTCCCCAACCATCGAGGATCATCAATAAAGCTTTGCTCATTGTATTTT
>JAGHUM010000092.1 GCA_018064855.1 Candidatus Physcocola equi | reverse complement strand
CTTTAATCATAATATAAAGAGTTTAAATAATTACTTGTTTTTAACGATTACTTTCTGACCGTTTACGATGTAAATGCCATCCTTCAAGCCTTCAGTTGCCTTGTCAGCTTCCACGTTCAAGCGAACTGCACGACCAAGGGCGTCGAATACATTCACCTTGCCTGCTTCTGCTTCCACCACTTCAGCGCCAGTTGGAACGTCACCGTCGATGAACTTGATGCCGAGAGAGCTCATGTCAGTAGATTTTAGTTTGTTGATTGGATCTGTAGTGGCAGGCAGTTTTATCGCTGTTCTAAATTGCGAAACTGTCAAAGTTGCAACACGGCTGAATCTATTATTTACAAAAGCATAATAATCATTTTCTGCATTCTTGACAAATACCTCTTTTGTCATTTGTCCAAAATGTGTTGCATTGTCAGCTTCAACTTCAGTCTCTGCACCATCGGTCTTTTTAACAATAACTGATTCATTAATTTCCTGAAGAAGCTTGCCCGCAGCTACTGTTTTTACCAAATACGGTTTATATGGCGTGGTAGAACCTTCTTGAGTTTTGAATGTCAAATCATTTCCATCAAAAGCGTAGAGATAGCCAACTTTAGCACCATTAATCTTTCCTACAGGTACTGCAAAAGGCAAACATAAAGAAACATAATCTCTATCTGCATCCAGTTCACGATCGTAAGATACTTTATCTGCTGTGAAATCTACAGGAGAATAGAAACCATAAGCGTCATTGATTTCAAGTTCATCACAAGTGTATGTTTCACCAGCCTTAAGAATAACATTCTTACCAGTCACATTTGCATCTTCAGTGATGAGCAATGAGTTCTCTGTTGGAACGTAAGGTGTTGAACAGTCGTAATTTGGTATATCCTCACTAGTACCGTTATTTTTCCAGATGGTTACAGCAGCAGTAATTGGAGCGGCAACTACTTGAATGGTACCATCAGTTTTTTCGAAAAAAAGTGAATTGGAAATCATTTCTTCCACCACTTTAGTTGAGCCATCTGCATAAGTTTGCATATGACTATTAATATTAAGGTGGCTTTCTTCAATTCCGTGAGACCAATCGGATGCTATTCTAATCTCATGTTTACCATTTTCCAAAGTTGAACCATCAAAATAGAATGTATAAACCTTGCCCGAATTGTTTTTTAAGCAACCCAGTGCTGGCACCTGAGGCGCAGTTGATGTTACGGAGAACATGAAACGATTAGTTGAGTTTGTTATCACCTCACAAACTTCATTTTGTTTAGTACTCAATCTTCCTTCACTTACATATTTAGGAAAATAGTCTCCATTCTCTTCATCCAAATATTCCCAAACAAAATTTCTCCAAGTCAAAGGTGCTGGAAGCTGTACATTAGCCTCAAAACTACATATTGGATCATCATTGTCGATAACCAATGATACTGCGATTTCTTTGAAATCATTTGTAGTTGCTTTCGTTTGGTTCTCCATAGACAAATACATGCTGTTCGCTGCATTTGCCGCCAGAACCATGGCTGTCGCAAAAACTGAAAGTATTAATTTCTTCATGTTTATATAAATGTTTAGAATTTCTGCTGTGTTTATCAATTTTAATTAGTTAGGAAAAAAGAGAATAGATGAAGTCTTTAATGGTAGCAATCTGTTCTTTGAATTATTGTTACAATTTATTTCTTTCTCATTGCTTCATAAATTGCTTGAACGTCTTTTGTTGAAGGACCTCCATCCATATCCACGTCCTCAGGCTTGCACTCCATTCTCTGAATAGAAGTGACATATCTAGGAGCGTTGGTAGCACGGTTGCGGTATTCGTTTGCCTTTGCTTCGGTGTTGGTGATGACTTTGGTGTTTTCGTTACACTCAACATTCACTTGGTCCGACATATCCATGAGCAACCAAGGTTTTTGACCTTCGAATGCGGTTGGAGATACAGTGATACTGTTGCAAGTTTCATCGCCACGAGCACCTGGTTTAATTTTACCACGATGCACAGTGATTACTTTAAGACTGTTGCCTTTGAAGGCGTATTCCTCAATTACAACAGGTTCTTTTTCATTATCATTGCTAATGTCAACTATTTCCAAGCCGCTGCAATTTTCGAAGGCATGGCTTTGAATGTATTGAAGCAATTCGAAATTGACAGATTTCAGGTTTTGGTTATTAGCAAATGCATAGTAGCCTACACCGTAATAATAACCACTTATTGATTTCAGATTTGTTTTATTGCCTTCAGTAGTGTAGAACGCATATCTTGGAATATATGCCATGTCATCATAATTGTTCAATATATTGACATTTTCCAGACTGTCGCTGAAAGCTTTGAGGAAATTGTCATTTTCATCATATTGTGGATATGCTGAGTTAAAGTTTCTACTATGAATACTCAAATTTTTAGCTTCGACTTTGATTTTGTCAGCATTGACTTGCGCACTGCTAGGCTTGATATAAAATGTTTCGGTTTTCAGTCCTTTAAAACTATTGTTTCCCAAAGATGTCAAATGCTCAGAATCAATAAGTATTCTATTTTTGATCTCTATTTTTTCGGAAGCAGTATTATTAAACGCATTGTCTCCTATAGCAGTAACGCTAGGGCCGATAGTCAATTCACTACCGCTTTGAAATTTCACACTCGATAAAACATTATTAGTAGTTGCGAAATCCTTAGCCAAATATGTAGGGCAATCGATGTTGAGACTGCCGACTATAAACGCATCTTTACCCAATGACTTCAAATTGTTGCCAGTTAAATTCAATGTGCTGATATACATATAACTACCTTTGAATGCTTCATCTCCAATAGATTCGATGGAGGCAGGAAGAGTGAAACCAGAAGGTCCTGAGATACCAGCACAACCATTAAATGCCTTTTTGCCTATAGTTTTTACCTTGGAAAGAGCACTCTCAGATACTGACATGCTGCTGCAACCATTGAATGTTTCGTCGCCGATGTTTACCACATCGGTACAAGGAATTTTTTTCAGACTTTTGCAATTTTTAAAGGCTCCTGCTCCTAATGTGGTAGTGCCCGAAAAGACCATATTCTCACCAGTGAAGGCTGTACAACCATTAAATGCTTGATCCCCAACGTTACCAACTGTCACATTATTGATTGTTTTCAATGCGACGTCACCAGAAAATGCTTCCTGTGGAATATCTAAAGTGCTATTCTCAAAATCAACATTATTTAATGAAGCGCATAAACCGAATGCCCCCGTACCTAATGTTCCGATTTTTCCTGATACTGTTGTTAATTTAGAACACCCAGTGAATGCTCCTTGGCCTACATTAACCCCGTCTACTGAATGAATATTTACGGTTTCCAAATTTTGGCATAACATAGCAACACCATCTCCTATTGATTTCACTTCTAAACCAAATTTCAAAGTGGTTACGCTAGAATAACCTATTAATGCATTTGATGCTACATTTTCAGTATAAAAATTGAATTGTTTAACGCCTGTTCCAAAATATCTGGAGATGTTAGATTCTGTTGTATATGCTTTTGAAGGATTCGCCACACCTTCAGAACATACAGTAACATTCTCTATATTAGGACAATTCTGGAAAGCCGATTCTGCTATATTGCCGTAAACCTGTACCAAATTCAAAGATGGATTATTTGCAAAGGCTCTATCTCCAACCGATTCACACTTATCGACTAGATATATTTTTTTGAAGTTTACGCCATAAAATGCTTCTTGCCCAATAGTCTCACATAAGTGAAACGTGATCTTTTCTTTCGAAATGGCAGTCCCTTTAAATGCAGAATTTCCTATGGATTTAACGTTCCAAGAATCAGGCACACCAATTGAGGTGAGGTTTCTACAATTTTCAAATGCCGAGCCAGAAATAGTCTCAACGTTTGTCAAATTTACACTTGTTAAAGCCTGGCAGTAAAAGGCATTTGATCCTATTTCTGTTGCTGAACTTAAATCAATTGTAGTGAGTGGGCCGATATTTGAATTATATTTATACCAATAGAATGCTCTCTCGCCAACTGTCTTTATTTTACCTTCTACGGTCTTCAAATTATCGAAATAGAAATTATTTCCAGATATTCCATAAAATGCAAAAGGAGGGATGTCAACACCATTTGTATTTTCAAATGTGACTCTATCTACTGCGTAATGAACGTCTCTTTTGAAAAAATTGTATGGAAACGTGGAAATATTGCTGGAGAAAATCAAATGTTTAGCGTTTGGACTGGTGATTGAAATCGTATTAGTAGAGCTTATACGAATAGTATCCAGATTCCCAGGGTTTACATTCTCATCTGTTGACACTTGCTTCAAATCTATACTTTTAAGTGCAGAGCATCCATTGAAAGCTCCAGTGTTAACCACTGTTACATTATTTAAATCCACAGATTTTAGGTAAACGCAATTTGCAAATGCATAGCTTCCTATTTTTTCAACTGCACTAGAAAATCTTATTGATTTTGTTCTGGGGAAAATTGTTGAGATTTTTTTTGTTACGTCTGCATAACTACCTTCAACTATGCTTTTGCTGTTAATCGTAAGCGAATATTGTCCATCTATACTTGAAAATGCATTCGAACTGATAGTTGAAAGGGAAGATATTGTCGATGGAATCGTAATTGCAGTCAGCCCAGTGTTTTCAAATGCATAATCTCCGATTGTTGTCATTCCTTCTGGAAGAATTAGGCTTTTCAAATGAACACAGTTTTTAAAGGCGTGATCATTAATGGTAGTTAGTTTCTTTGATGTAGGCCAAATAATGTTTTTGATCCTGCTTTGAGGTAAATTACTTGGACCACAGAATGCGTATGATCCAATTGTTGTTAGATTAGTGGCGGCTGAAAGATCTACAGTTCCTATATAGTGATAGCAATCCGTTCCAGAGCCAGAGGTTGGATTGAAGGCATTATCTTCAATTCCTTTAACCGGATACGATTTTCCTTCGTAAGTTATTGCAGCAGGAATTTTCAGCACATAATCTATACCGCAATTTTCCTTTTCACTGCTACTTAATCCGTCAATCTTGCAGTATGAATTATTATCATATCTATTTATCTTAAATTTTCCAGCATCTATAGATGCCGCAACATATTCTGTTGCGAACAAAAGAGTCGTCAAAAAAAGTAGAATTTTCTTCATAACATGTAAATCTATTTGGTTTAACAATGTCGGGTATTTCACCTTTTTATTTTGATTGCAAAATTAGCTATTTTTTTTTTTTTCAAGCAGTTACGTCAAAAAGTGTGGCTTTTTACGCAATTTTTTGTTCGTTTTCCCGTTTTTTCGGGAATTTCATCCGTTATCCATATCGTTTTCCACAGGTTGTCAGTCAAAAGTGAACGTTAATGTCCGTAATTTTTACGTTAATCGTAAATCCTCCCTTCAAGGGAGGACTTAGGAGGGTCTGAATTAACGAACGATTAATGGCAATTAATGTTCATCAAGTGTTTTGGCGGGCGGACGCACTTTGGTAAGTCGCATCTGCTGGTTTGGTCTCGTCTATTATTTTTCTTAAATTTGCACATACAGCTCATATCTCACAGCTCATATCTCACAGCTCATATCTCATATCTCACAGCTCATATCTCATATCTCACAGCTCATAATGTCTCGCATCTTTTTTTCTATCGCCCTTCTTTTATCTTCGCTGTGCGCAACCCGGGCGCAGGTGGTGGATGCTGCAGCCGGTGGATTGCAGCCGGTGGATACTGTGCGATTAAGTGAAAAGCCATCTTCGGCACAGATATGGAAAGACTGCCGTTTTTTGCTCCCACCCACTGCCTTGTTTGCCTCTTCGGCTTTCGCCCGACACCATGACGAGACTGTGCGCGACTGGCGTAACGACCATTTCCCCGACTATCACACTTCTCTGGACAACGTTTTGCAGGTCACGCCCGGCGTGCTGACCTTGGGCTTGAGGGCGTTTGGCGTGAAAGGACGTAGCGACAACTGGATCAAACTGCTCTCTTCGGTGGCTTTCTCCACCGCCATCAGCGCGGCAACGGTGGAAGGACTGAAAAACACGGTGGGCAGAACAAGGCCCGACAACCAATATGAACGCAACTCTTTCCCCAGCGGACATACCATCACGTCTTTTACCAGCGCCACCATCCTGCATCGCGAATATGGTGGTGTCAGCCCTTGGTTTTCCGTCGGGGGCTATACGTTGGCTTCTTTTGTCGGTGTGAGCCGGCTGCTCAACAACCGTCACTGGGCAAGCGATGTGCTGGCGGGGGCTGGATTTGGCATCGTGGCGGGAAATTTGGGTTATATCATCACCGATGAGGTGTTTGGTGGGGGGGAGAATAATGATTTTTCTTATTCCGACGACTATCAGGGGTCTTTTGGACTTTCTGCTGTGATGAGTCCGTCAGGGGCGGATATTCCGCATATCACCGGAGAACTGCCGTTTGCGTTTAATCGCCGATATGGCTATGGCTATTCCATTGAAGGAATGTATTATCCGCTATCTTTTCTTCGTGTCAATCACTATGACAGACTGAAAATCGGAGTGGGCGTGAAGACGACTTTGGTCTATAGCTTTTATGATGTGGATGATGATTTCCTGCATAGCAAAGCCAGTTATGTGAACGAAAGTTTTTCTGCTTTGACGAGCAACACCAACTTCAGGACACAAAACTATTCGTTTACGCCTGGCGTTTATCTGGCCTCTCCCATTTCAAACAAATGGATGCTCGGCTGCAAGGCGTTGATGGGGTGGGGTGGCGCTTTCTCATTTAATGTGGATGGCGTGCTGATTCACCCTGAAGGAGAAAACGCTCGTCTGACTGTGCTTTATGATGAATATGACTATGGGTGGGCATACGAATACGGACTCTTTGCCCACTATGCCGCCGTGAAGCATCTGGAGGTGAAGGCACAGGTGGCTTACCAAAAGACCACGGCGAGATATACTTTTGCAAGCCATGAAAAAACGCCCAATCCCACAGCGTTTTTGAATGTGGAATTGGGCGTATCAGTCCCGTTTTAATTATTAGTTCTCATCTCTGCTTCGCAAGTCCTCCCTACAAAATGTTGCTTGCCAACTCACTCAATGCGCTGCGCTCGCCCTTAATGAGGTTGACGTGTGCGAAGAGCGACTGCCCACGCATCTTGTCGATCATATAGACCAAACCGTTGGACTGGCGGTCGAGGTATGGTGTGTCGATCTGCTGGATGTCGCCTGTAAACACAATCTTGCAGTTGTTTCCGGCACGGGTGATGATGGTCTTGATTTCATGAGGTGTCAGGTTCTGACTTTCATCGACGATGACATAGGTGTCGTTCAAACTGCGGCCACGGATGTAAGCCAAAGCCTCGATGACCAACTGACCGCTGTGCTGCATGTCGTCGATGTTTGTTGACTCTTTGCTCTGGGCGCCAAACTGACGTTTGATGACGTTCAGATTGTCGAAAAGCGGCTGCATATAAGGGGAGATCTTCTGCTTTTCGTCGCCAGGCAGGAAGCCGAGGTCTTTGTTGGACAGCGCCACGATAGGTCTTGCAAGGAGTATCTGGCTGTAGGTCTTGCTTTGTGCCAACGCCGCTGCGAGTGCGAGCAAGGTCTTACCGGTGCCGGCCTTACCGGTTACGGCCACCAGTTTCAGTTCGTCGTTCATCAATGCGTCGAGCGCGAAAGTCTGTTCTGCGTTGCGCCCTTCAATGCCGTAGCATTTCTGCTTTCTGACCGGACGAAGGGTGTCGGTGGTGGCATCGAGGCGGGCCAAAACCGATGACCTCTCACTGTTGAGGATCACATATTCGTTTGGCACCACTTTGCCTTCCATTTCTTTGACTTCAATGACGGGAAGACCGCTGCCCACAAACACGCGATCGACCATTTCGCCAGGCAGGTCGAAAGACTGCTGCGCCTGTTCGTAGATGTCGGTGCTCTCCACTCTGTCGGTCTTGTAGTCCTCACACTCCAATCCGAGCGATTTCGCCTTCATGCGGAGGTTGACGTCTTTGCTCACAAGCACGGTCTTGTGCTTCTTGTCGCTCTTCGAGAGGTTGAGCGCAACCGCTATAATCTTATGGTCGGCTATCTTTTCGGCAAAGGCTTTCGCCAGTTCTTCCGGATACTCCTGGTCGGTGACGATGTGTAGGCGGCCTCGTCCGTCGCCCAATTCCACACCCTTGGTGAAGATTTCAGCAGATGAGAGGTCGTCCAGCTCGCGCACAAATTCACGGGAGTTGAAGTTGATCTGCTCGCTGCCTTTCTTGAATTTGTCCAACTCCTCCAATACGACGATAGGAAGGAAAATGTCGTTGTCTTGAAAGTTGTAGATGCATTTATGGTCGTGCAAAATGACGTTGGTGTCGAGCACGAAATTTTTCTTTGTTTCCATGGTAAGAGTTGTTTTGTTGTGTTTTCTGATATGTTTCTGGCCGGGATTTATCCGACAAGTGTGTTTTTTCATTAATTTCGCTCATGGTAAAGATAGCGAAAAAAATGCACTTCGCAATTTTTTTGCTTGTTTTTTTAATTCTATTTTTTTTCTTCGGACATGATGACCTACGAACAGACCATTGACTATATATATGGTAGAATGCCGCTCTTCCAGGTGGTGGGCGCCTCGGCTTACAAACCCGGACTCGACAGTATGCGTGCTTTTGACGCTTACCTCGGACACCCGCACCACCAGTTTCCCACCATTCATGTGGCAGGTACCAACGGAAAGGGGTCTGTGAGCCATACGATTGCGAGCGTTTTGCAAAGCGCTGGTTATAAAGTGGGCTTGTTCACGTCTCCGCATCTTCGCGACTTTCGTGAACGCGCCCGTGTCAACGGCGAAATGATGCCGAAAGAGTTTGTGACCTCTTTCGTGGACCGGTATATGCAGGTCTTCGACGTGATTTACCCCTCTTTCTTTGAGGTGACGGTGGCTATGGCGTTCGACTTTTTCCGCCAGCAACAGGTCGATGTGGCTGTGGTGGAAGTAGGTCTGGGCGGACGATTAGACAGCACCAACATCATCAACCCACGTCTGTGCGTCATCACCAACATCAGTTTCGACCATACAAACATACTGGGCGACACGCTTGCGGAGATCGCGGCGGAAAAAGCCGGCATCATCAAAACTCGAATCCCTGTCGTGATTGGCGAGGCGGATGATCCCGCTGTGCGTGATGTCTTCGTGAAGAAGGCGGCGGAAGAATTGGCGCCTATCCATTTTGTGGACGAGGAACTGGAGGTGACCGAGGTCGCCTATTCTGAAAAGGAAAATATGCCGGTGATGGATTTCACCATCAATGGCAAATCTTTCTCCACTTCACTTTTGGGAGACTATCAGAAGAAAAACATGCCGACGGCTTATCTGGCTTGCCTGCAATTGCGCCGACTCGGATTCAACATCACCAACGAGGCTTTGCAGCATGGATTCCTTCATGCCCAGCAACAAACCCATCTGCTGGGACGCTGGCAGCAGCTGGACAACAACCCACTTACCGTGTGCGACTGCGGACACAATGAGGCTGGACTGACATTCGTGGCCAACCAACTTGCCCGCACCAAATACAACTGCCTGCGCTTCGTGATCGGCATGATGAAAGACAAAGATGTGGCGCATGTGCTGCCGCTCTTGCCGAAAGATGCGGTCTATTATTTCACGCAGGCTTCTTCCCCTCGCGCCATGCCGGCTGCCATGCTTCAGGAAAAAGCGAAGGCGTTTGGCTTGGAAGGCTTTGCTGTGGATAATGTGCCAGACGCCATCAAACGCGCGAAGGCGGATGCGAAGGAGGGCGACATGGTGTTTGTGGGAGGAAGCTGCTATGTGGTGGCCGAAATACCTGATTTAGAGTGATTGTTCAGGATCCGATGCCATAAATATTGGTGTCTATATACAAATTGGCACTTTTTTGCCAACGAATTTCTACGAATAATTCAAATTTATTGGGTGGTTGCAGATTTATACTAAGAATGCCTATGGCATTTCAAATTACTACTAATTAAATGCTGGTTCCAATTCTGAATTCGTATAAATTCGTATCGCCAACGGCGTTTTTAGTGAAAATATAGTTCAACGCATTAATTTAGTGAAAATTAGTATAAATTCGTTGGCAACAAAAATACTAGTGCCAAATTGTATATAATACCCAAAATAATATGCCGCACGTTTTGTGCCGAGGACAAATGTGAGAAAAAATCACAAAAAAGTCTGACAAAAATTTGCAGTTAATGCAAAAAACACTAACTTTGCATCGTGAAACAGAAATCGGGTTCATAGCTCAGCTGGTTCAGAGCATCTGCCTTACAAGCAGAGGGTCCTAGGTTCGAATCCTAGTGGACCCACGATTTTTGAATTTACTTTGAGTTTATCTCAATTTTATTCTCTGTTTCACGATTTGATTTTTCGGGTTCATAGCTCAGCTGGTTCAGAGCATCTGCCTTACAAGCAGAGGGTCCTAGGTTCGAATCCTAGTGGACCCACGAAAAATTCAAAAAATCCTTTTAAGCATATAGCTTAATCGAAGGGGTTCATAGCTCAGCTGGTTCAGAGCATCTGCCTTACAAGCAGAGGGTCCTAGGTTCGAATCCTAGTGGACCCACCTTCTTAAAAGTCGCTTTCTTTCCGAAAGCGATTTTTTTTGTGCCTTTTTCGTGCTGTTTTGTTTTCCTTTACCTTTCAACCTTTCAACTTTTCAACCTTTCAACTTTTTTGCCTTTTCCCCTTTTTCGGTTCGTTTTTGGCGCGATTTAGGTGCGTTTGTCACACTAAAAAAAGAAAGCACTACCTGTCGCAGGCGGTGCTTTCCCCACTCATAATAAAATGAGCATATATAGATTGATTACATTCAAAATTTCAGTTTCACGCTGACACCGGCTTCTACAGGCTTCCCTTTTTGTACAAATCGGTTGCCGAATGTCTCAAAGTAGAATGTGTTGTAGTCGCTGTCGGTGATGTTTTTACCCCAAACAGATATGGTCAGTTTGTTGAACTTGTAAGGCGATACGCTCAGTTTTGCATTAAGCAGACCATAATGGCTCTGGCGCTCAGTGTTGTCGTCGGTCCAGTAGATGTCGCCTGCTCCGTTCCAGTTCAGACTCAGACTGCTGTTGCCGATACCCGCCTTGCCATTCATGTTTTTGTGGAGGAGGATGCCGATGCTGTAGGTGTATTTTGGTGCGTATGGCACGTTGTTGCCCTTGTAGTTGACGCTGTCGTTGGCCTGATAGTCTTTGTATTCCGCATGGGTGTAACCAAAACTACCGTTGAGGTTGAGCCATTGGGTGGCGTCGTAGCTGGCAGACAATTCCGCTCCATAACTCTGCGTGTGCCCTGCATTCTTCATCATGCGTCCCATCTCGCTGTATTGGCTGAAAACGGTGACCTGTTGGTCTTTGTAGTCGATAAAGAAGACGGCGGCGTCTAAAGTCAGTTTGCTGTCGAATGCCAGATGGGTGCCCACTTCGTAGTTCCAGCTGTATTCCGGCTTGTATTCCAACACCTCTTTGGCGTTGATTTCAGACATATTCATCAGTATGGGTTTGATGATGGACTCTTTTACTGGAACGTAGTCTGGCACTCGTCCATACATATCTTCTTTGACGTCTTTCTGCATTTGATATTGCAGCAGGTCGCTCATCATCTGGCTGTTGTAGCCTCCGCTCTTATATCCTTTGGCTACCGACGCATAGGCGATTTTGGCGTTGCGCCCTTTCTCCCATTGGTATTTGATGGCCAGTTTCGGCATCCATTCCCAATAGTCTTGGCTGATCTTCTCGTCCATGTTGGTCGCCACGCTCTGTTCTTTCGGAATCATGGGAGTGAATACGTAATTGGTGACCAGATGGCTGTTGTAGTCAAACTCCGTACGCTCATAATCGGCTCTGATGCCGGCGATCACGCTCCACTGTTCGTTGAAACGGTAGGTGGACTGGTGAAACAATGCCGCGCCGGTGGCAGGGTAGTCTGCTTTCGTGCCGATCTCCAGGTGGTCGTTGGTGATGTCGAGGCTCATGCCCATTTGCTGAAGAATAGGCACTTTGTTCACATTATCCTCTACATATTTGCCGATGCCATCGTTGAGCATGTTTACCGGTGCGTTGATTTCCAAATCTTTGCGGAAGACGTTGGCCCCTGTCAGGAAAGAGTAGTGGCGGAAAGCCCCGTCGCGCAGATTGGTCTTCAAGATGATTTCTTCGGACAAAGAACGCTCTTTTTGCAACTGCCCCAGAGTGAAATAGTCCGCCTCGGTGAAGTCGTTGTCGAGTCGCATATCATCGTTGAGGTACTGAAAACTGGTGGCTGAACTCAAAATGACGTTGTCCCACGCATATTCCAGACTCAAGCCTGTTGTCAGCAGGTCTCTTTCGTAGGTGCAGTCTCTGTTGTAAGAGATAACGGATTTCGCGGAAGTCCCCGTATTTGCTGTGTCGATTCGCGCATACGGATAGCCGTTTTGCTGGCTGTGGTCGTAGGCGGCGGTCAGCAGCATGCCAAAACGGTTGTGATGATAGTTGAGGCTGAGTTTTAATCCGCCACTTTTGTCATCATCGATTTTCTTTCCGCTGAAGCTGTTGGTGAAATAACCATCGTTTTGCTCCCAATATCCGGCCAAACCCACACCCACTTTCCCGATATGGTTGAAATGACTGGCATGCACATCCAGTTTGTTGTAGGTGCCATACCCCAGGTCGATGGAGGTGTGTGCCGAGAAGGTGTCGGGCAGCGTGGTGCGAATGTCGATGATGCCAGCCATGGTATTGCGTCCATACAAAGTGCCTTGCGGGCCGCGAAGCACCATCACACGTTCGATTTCCGAAAAGTTAAAGTCAAACGTACTTTTGTTGAAGTATGGAATGCCGTCAACATAAAGACCAACGGATGGCTGGTCCATGCGCGAGCCAATACCTCTGATGTAGAGTGCCGATGTGGTGCGACTCCCATAGTTGGGGTTCAGCAGGTTGGGCACCATCAAAGAAAGATCTTTCACACTGGTTACCTGAACATTATCCAATTTCTGACTCCCCATGGAAGTGGCCGATGCTGCTTTCTCGGCTGCTGGGCCTTCTTCTTTTTGAGCCGGAGCCTTCACTGTGATTTCGTCGAGAATGGTGATGTCATCTTGCGCATTGCCAACGGTTGAAATGAATGAAAGCAATATTGCTGCTTTCAAGATTCTTCTGCTCATCTCTTTTCCTCTCTATAACGTTCTTTTCTCTTGTCTCACTCTTTATTTGCAAATTTAATGATTTTTTTTCTCGTTTCTCGTTTTTTGCCCGCATAAATTTGAGTGATTTTCCAGAAGTCTCTTTTATGCCTTTGTTGTTCTATCGCACAATTATCTTTTCGGTTTGCGTTCCCACTTTCACGATGTATATGCCTGGTGTGAGATGTAGCGACAGACTGATTTCGTTTGCTCCGTTGGTGACGTGCCAATCTGTCTCGCACATTTTTCTGCCGCTTTGGTCATACAGCTCGATGGTCTCTTTCCCGTTCTTTTCTGCATGGTATTGCAAGGTGATGTGATCGGATGCGACTGCTGGCCAGAGGAGGAGCTTTTTTGCTGTTTCGCTGGTGATGTTTTGCACGCCTGTCTCCTCTTTCTGCAGGTCTTCCGGAAGGAAACTTTCTTTGTTGATTTCTGCAAGGTAGAGGCGCATCACGTCGTAGTCGCTCAAGGCTCTGTTCCACACAAGCAGGTCGTCGAACATGGCGGGAGTGGAGCCCCAGAATGAGCCGTAGCCCAAATAGAGGTGGTCGCTGTTGCTGATGTGGTTGAGGACTGCGGCATGGTTGATGTTGCCACTGGCGTTCCATGCTTTGTAGGTGTTTTGGTCGCCCACTTTCTGCCCGTTCACAAAAAGGCTGAAGCCTGTGGTAGTGTAGGCAACGGTCACCAGTGCCCACTCGTTGCTTGGTATAATGTCGGTTTTTGCGGCATCTGGGTGGTTGTAGTCATACCATGTTCCGTTTCCGTCGTTATATCCCATGTAGGCGTTTCCCGTAAGGTATAGTCGGCTTCCGATGTTGTCAAATGTTCCGCTCGCAAATCCCCATAGCGCGTCCCACATATCGCTGTCGAGTCGCTTCACCCATGCGCTGATGGTCGCTCCGTTTAGGCTTTGACCTTTAAGTGGATTTCTTAATGTGGTGTAACTGATGCTGTTGGCGTCGTTGTATCCAAAATACTGATGCAACACGGTACCTCGATTGCCATCGGCCTCGAAATTTGGTTTCGTGCCGCTGCTTTGCGCGCTGGCTGTGCCGACTTCCTCTTTGGCGTATTGGTTGATTAAATTGTTGTCGAAGTTGTAGTAGGCGACCACCCCTTTGGCGATGTCCGCCCCCTTGGCTTCAATAGCCTTGGCGACTTTGTTGCTTTGCTTGTATGCCCAGATGTTCACACCATATTTGGTGTTCATGGCTGTAATGGCGACGATGGGCAGGTTGGTGTGGTCGAGCGTGCCGGGAACGACAACTCCGTTGAACTCGTTGGAATTCATCGTCATGCTGATGTATCCGGTGCCTTGCTGGGTGTGCCAGGTGCCGGAGTAGGCGCCAGTGATGCTTCCGTCGGCGTTGAGGGTGATGGTGGTTGGCTTTACGTATTCCAGGTTGGCGTAGTCCATCGGATATTTGTGCATCACGAATTGGTAGGTGCCCACCATCTCGCTGTCTTCAAAATAGGTGGTGTGGGCAGGACCGGTGGCAGTGGCTTTGTCGTTGTCTGTGTTAAACTCCATCGGGGCGGCAGTAATCCATCCGTCTTGATTGACAAACAACTGATGCACACGCAGTTCGTGCCATGCTGTTCCGTTGTTGAATTTGGTGTGATAGACCACAAACGCGCGTCCGTCTTCATCTTGCAGTGCGCTGTTGTGTCCCTGCGCCAATTCAGCCATGCCCATTCCCGGCCATTGGTAGCCACTCATCAGTTTCATGCCTCGTGTGGTGGTGGCTTTGGTGCCATAGTTCATCAGGTATTTGGTGTAGGTGGCGCTTTCTCCGGTGTGGTCGGTGTATGGCCCATCGGGATTCTGAGAACGGAAGACGCGCATTTCGTAGCCGCCTTCTGGCGAGTAGAATCCGTAACTCATGAAGAGATAATAGTAGTCTCCGATTTTTTCAATGTAAGATCCTTCGCCGCTGACGTAATATCCGCCTGCTATCTTTTTGCCGAAATAGGGGTCTGAGCCAACGCTTGCGCCTCTGCGGTCATAGTCGCTTTCATATTTATAGGTGTAGTCTCTGAGTCCTGTGGTTTTGTCCAGTTTCAGAATGTATATGCCACCGCTCCACGATCCGTAGTTCATCCAAAGTTCGCCTTTGTCGTCATAAAACACGCCCGGGTCGATGGCGTGCGGCCAGTAGGTTCCCCATTTGTCGCCCACTTTGTAGCGGTCGGGTAGGGAGGTGTAGCCTGTGGCAATCTTCATGTCGGTCTTGGTCCAGTCGGTTGCTGCGTTGCTGGTGACGTTGAAACCAGAAAATACGACAGGTCCTTGATATTGGTAAGGACCCTCCACGTTGTCGCTCGTGAGCAGGATGATGGCGCTGTTCCATTTGCTTCCGTTCAGACTGAGGTAGTGGCACCATTTTTTCATGGTAGGGTTGTAAATCACATCGGGCGCCCACATATTGCCTTTGATGGAGAAATTGTCGATAGCTCCCTGGTAGGCTGGAATGTTGAAGGTGCCCCAGTTGGTCATTATTCCCTGGTGGTTTTTCACGCTGGTGACCTTGTTGGTGACAAAAGCATTGTTGAATGAGCAGATTTGTCCGTTTGCGTTGCACCATAGCGAGCAGTTGGTGTCGTCTTCCCGCCAGAGGTTAGACCAGTTGCGCAGGTCTTTTGTTTTCGCTGCCCCCATGTGTGAACCGAAGACGTAGTATGTCTTGCTGGCGCCTGTACCAGTCACAACGATGGAAGGATCGTGGACTCCGGCTCTTGTCCATTTGGGGGTGGAGAGGATGTGAGCAACTTCCTCTTCCGATATATCCGTAGAGTTTTGGGCGCTGACCGGCATAGACGGACAACACAACAAAGCTAACATCACTACTGGATGGATTCTGTTTCTCATGATGGTAGTTTATTTGTCTTTTTGCAAATCTATGTTTTTTTATGACGGTTAGTCTTGATTTTGTTTTCTTTTTTTAGGATTTTTTTCTCAAATATTTTTTTATGGTATGACAAACAGCGTTATTTTCGTATTTTTGCCAACGGAAGTCACGTTAATTTTTTTTGTCTGAACTTCCCTAAAATTCGTTATATTTATGAAAAAGATGAGTCTTATAGCAGGTATAGTCATGTTGCTTGCTTTTTTTGTGTCCGTTTTATTGGTTGCTTTAAAGAAATATCCGGCAGTCGATACCACCGATCTTGATTCGGCCAACCAGATGAGTATGCTTTGGTTGCTCGTGGTGAGTGGGGTGAATTTCTTTATGTCTGGGTCTCGTTTCAAGCCAGAGATCGACCATGTTGCCAATGCGATTCGTGTGATGGTGGTGCTGTCAGGTGTGGCAGCCATCGGCAGTTATTTCTCTGAAAGTCTGGAGGTTTTTGCCGATCGCTCCATTCTTTTGTTCTCGCTTGGCTTGCTTGGCATGTCTTTCATTTTCTTCCTCATTCTTCGCTGGGCAGACAATGATTGATGGGCTCAAGGCTCAAAGTTCGGCTAAATCTATGAAAAAGTGCCACATTTAGCCGAAGTATCGTTTATAGTTCGGCTAAATCTATTATATTTGTGTCATTATTTTTGATATATTGGCAATAAATAATGACTTATGGAAAAGAATATGATTGTTGGTCGTAAACAGGAACGTGCGCTAATGGAGGAATTAGTGTCGTCTGGAAAGTCGGAACTGATTGCGATTTATGGTCGCCGTCGCGTAGGTAAAACCTTCCTTGTGAAGCAACATTTTGCCGATAGACTGACATTCTGTTTTAGTGGCACATATCAAGCGTCTCGTGCGGTTCAATTAACACTGTTTGCCAAGGAACTGAACACCCAATTCAACATGAATGTTGCAGTTCCAAAGGATTGGTTTTCTGCATTCGATTTGTTGAGAGACGCATTGGAAAGCAGGAACGATGAAAAGATAATTGTTTTTATTGATGAACTTCCATGGCTTGATACACCAAAAAGTAACTTTATTCAAGCATTTAGTTTCTTTTGGAACACTTGGGGATCAACTTCCTCAAGTCTAAAACTCTTTGTGTGTGGATCAGCTACAACATGGATGCTTGACAAACTAATTGGCGATAAAGGAGGTTTGTATGGGAGGGTTACACGTCAAATCTATTTGTCTCCTTTTAACCTGTTGGAAACAGAACAGTTTCTTACTGAAATAAAGCAACTTTCGTGGAATAGGATGCAGATACTTAATGTCTATATGGTGTTGGGTGGTATTCCATATTACCTGAATATGCTGGAAAGAAAATTATCATTCGAAGCTAATATTGATTTGTTGTTTTTTTCAAAAGGAGCACCTTTACGCGTAGAGTTTGATTTTCTTTATCGTTCGCTTTTTGGTGAGAAAAGTATGGCTAAGCAAGTGGTTTTGGCGTTGTCGGATAAGTTAAAAGGCTTATCGCGAGAAGAACTTTGTGTGAAAATAAATGTGAAACAGAATGGAAACCTAACAGAGTGCCTCGATAATTTAGTTCGTTGCGATTTCCTCCGAGTTTATAATTCTTTCGGCAAGGGAGTCAAGGGACAGATGTTTCAACTATGTGATATGTTCTCTCTTTTTTATTTGAGGTTTGTAGAAAATAATAACGGACAGGATGAACATTTTTGGACCAATAGTTCCAAAAATGGTAGTTTGTCTGCTTGGAATGGATATGCTTTCGAACAAGTTGCACTGATTCATTTGCCACAGATAAAGAAAAAACTTGGAATTTCCGGGGTCCTTTCCAACTCTTGCTCTTGGGCTACAAAACCGTTTGTTGATAAGGATGGGGGTGCGTGGAATGGTGCTCAGATTGACATGGTGATTGACCGAAACGATATGTTTGTCAACTTGTGTGAAGTCAAGTTTAGTAAAGATGAATATGTCATAACGAAAGAATACGATAAGTTACTTCGTGAGCGTATGGGATGTTTCCAACAAGTCACAAAGACACGGAAATCGATATTGAACACTTTTATCACAACTTACGGGGTCAAACGAAACAATTATAGTTACATTGTCGATTCCGAGATTGTTCTCGACGATTTTTTCGAACATTGATTTCGCTTTGGATCCAACGTTTCTTTCGGGATACATAGATGCAAAAAAATAGGATGTGTCAAAAAAATGATACATCCTATTTTTGTGATATCTTACCTATCCATTCGGAATTTGATTTGACCCACAGTTCCCACACCTCATAACTCATCGCTCATAACTCACAGCTTATTTTTTCTTTTTCTTCTTTTTGGTCTCCGCCTTGTGCGTGTTTTTGTAAGAGTCCATAATATGCTTGGCATCGGGCAGTTTCATTTCTCCCTCGTGGATGTCGATTTTGCCTTCGCTGTAATCGCGCAAGTCGTTGAAGATGCGGTTGTCGGTCACAGTGTCTTTGTTGAAAAGCACATAGTTGCGCTTCATTTGGAAAGCGATTTTGCGGATGAGCGATTTTCTTGTTTCCTCGTTTTCCGTTGCCAGTGCCTTTTGAATCAATGTCTCCAAGTTGAATCCATAATGGCGGAAAGCGAATTGCTTGCCAGGATAGATGATGCGTGAAGGGCCGGATGTTAGTTTTTCCAGTTTTACAGGCTTATAACCATTAGGATAATCTATGTCCAACTCATAGCCCGAAATGAAATAGAGATGGTCGCAGAGCGTCGTCAACTTGTCGATGTCGGGACGGATTTTGTGCATGGACACAAGCGTGCTAAGGGCAGCTTTGGTGCGTTCTGCCCGGTCTTCTATGGTCAGGCAGTGTTCCACCATATTCTGTATGTTGCGGCCATAACCTCTCAACTCAATCGGGTCCATGTATGTGTTGTAGGTTATTCGGTCACGCTTTACCCTTATCAGGTCTTTCGTCGTATGGTAATTACTATTGTACATAGATAGATGGTTTGCCGTGTGAAAAATGATGATGTCGAATGTTTTTCAGGTGAATGATAGTGGTCACCTTAATTGCTGTGGAATTTCAATACCGGAAGCATTACGCCCAGTGTGAATTGGATGTCTTGGTTGTTGCTACGTTGGAATGTGGCGCTGCGACTGTGGTCGAACACATCTTGCAGACCGTAGGTGTAGCGAAATTCAGCCAGGATACTAAATTTGTTGAGGTGCAATTCGTAACCGAAACCAGCGCACAACCCGTAGTCCATGTTGCGAGGCTCAATTTTGTCGTTGAGGCGTGGGTCTTCTCTGTTGTTGCTGAGAATCAGTTGCTTTTGCTCTTTATTGAGGTTGTTTTTGTTTTTTCCTTTGCCCACCATAACAGCCAATTTCGGACCTAAATTGAAAAACAAACGATTGGTGTTTCCAAAATAGATGTGCGCCAAAACCGGTACGCTCAAATAATTGATGGTGCGTTCGGTGGAAGCATCGGCAAAACTGATGTCGCCGATTTTCTCATCGTCTTTCCACTTCTCTTTCCATCCGTTTTGCAGATAGTTGGCTTCCAACTGGATTCCAAAGTGCTTTTGGGCGATAAAACGAACGCTTGCTCCTGCTGTGGCACCACTTCGCCATCCCAAGTCGCCCAAGTTGTTGGCGTAGGAAACGTCGTTGTGAAGGAAACGAACCTGGGCCAGGTTGAGACCTCCCTGCACGCCGATTGCCACTTCTTCTTCAAAATGACTGCGCTCTTGGGCTATGGTGTTGCTGGTAAAAGCCAGCGCACTGAGCAGGGCTATGATTGTTCTTTTTATCATCGATTGTCTTTGTTGTCTTTTATTTATTTCTATTATTCCGCGATGACCACTTGTCCTTCATTGCCATTGTTTTTGGTGAGGCTGATGGCTGCGTTGTAGAAACCACTTTCGTTGTTGAATCTCTTGAACTTCATGTTGTTCTGCAGTGTCCCAACGCTCATCTTCTCATTCATGATGCCACCTTCGAAGTTTTTGCCATATTTTGCGACAGCAGTGCCAAAGTAGAGCATGATGTCGTAGCCAAGCGCACCATAGATAGGTTGCGTGTTGTTTGGCTCTTGACCATAGTAATTGCGGAAATTTTTGATGAACGCCTTTGTCTCAGGTTTTTTGAAGTCGATGACGAAAGGAGTGCTGATGTAGGTGTCGCTGACGAACAAGTCGTTGCTGATGGCCTGATGCTTCAACCATTCGTTGTAGCCAAAAATGCCGATGCTGTATTTGTCGGTGAAATTGAGCGCGTTGATGGCTGGAATCATTTGTGTGAGCGATACCTGGTGGGTGCTGGCTGTGATGATGATGTTTTCTGTCGGTCCTTCGACGCGTTTGTTTTTTTTCTTCTCTTCTTTTCCGTTGCTAACCAAGAATGCCTCCAATTTCTCGCTTGTGGTGAAGACGGTGTCGGTGACGCTCACGCCTTTTTTGCGCAATTCAGCAATCATGGTATTGTAGAAATCGAGTTTGTCGTTTTTGTCGGTACCCGAGAAGCGCAGACCGATCACTTTCTTTCCTTTTACAACCGAGTCCATTTTCAGGGCTGTCTCTTCGGCCTCGTTTGTTTTCGGTGCGTTTACGAGGAACATGTTAGGGTTGCTCATTACTTCTTCGGTGCGGTTGCTGAATGGAACGACCAACTTCACATTGTGGAGCAGGCAGTATTCGCTCAAGCGGCCAAACTGTGCTTTGTAGGCAGGACCGATGATGAAATCCACCCCTCTCAATTCCGGTTTGTTCAGCACTTTGTTGATGTCTGCTTCTGTCTTTCCACTGTCGAACGCATAGAGGTTTACCCAGATGTTTTGCTCTTTCAACTGCTTGATAGCGAGGAGCGCACCCTGATAAAACTCAAGGAATTTGTCGGTGTTGTTGTCGATCACTCCGTCTTTTGGAATGAAAGGAAGAATGAGGGCAACGTTCACTTTGTTGTCGCCTTGTGTGGTGACATACATGCTGGCAGCGCTGCTGGTTCTTGGGATGAATACGATGCGTCCGGCCTGCAATCCTTGTTTTTTCAAGTCGGGATTGGCGTCGAAAAGATCTTTTTCCTGCACACGGTAGGTCTTGCAAAGGCTGAATATGGTTTCGCCTGGCTGAACCACGTGGGCTACGTTGGCCGATTTGCTTGGTGCGGATTGGTCTTTGCGGTATTCGCTGGCCACACCGGTCTTTTCTTTCTTTTTTGCGGCGTCTGGAATGTTGAGCAACTGCCCGGCTCTGATATTGTCGTCTTCAAGGTCGTTCATCTGCTTCAGGTCTTTCGCACTGATGCCGAGTGAGCGGCTGATGCTGCTGATGGTTTCGCCTTTGTTGACGATTACGCCGGTCACGCCTTCTTTGTTGCGCTGGATTACAGCGCTTCGGCTTGGCAGGTTGATTTTGTCGCCCTCTTTTATGCCTTTTTCGGCGATGCCTATGTTAAGTGCTTGTGCTTCAGCCAAAGTACACCCCTGTCGTTGACAGATGCTGTAGAGTGTTTCCCCTTTTTTGACTACGTATTTCACCGTCTCGATGTTGACCGATGCAGGTTTTACATAGTTGGTGGTGGCAGATGCACTTTCTGTCTTGTTTTCCGTGTTTGTCTTAGGGGTGTTTACCGCCAATATGCCTCCATTGGCAAAAGAGTTGGTATTTGGCTGATCTTTCACAGTTTTTGTGGATTCAGCCTTTGCAATCTCTGTTTTTGCAGCCTTTGACTTGCTTTCTGCAGGGGTGGTGGCAGATGCAACCTCAGTTTTCTTCACTTCGGCTGCTGGCTTTGTGTTGTTGGCTGGTTTGCTCTCCGCCACAGGTTTTGTGTCGGCAGCCGGTTTGTTGTTTGCCAGAGCGGCGTTTTTGCTGATTTGGAGCACGGTGCCGATGTTCACCTGGTCATTGCCTTTAATCTTGCCTTTGTTTCGGGCTTTGATGTCGGCTATGGTGGTGTTGTATTTGTGTGCGATGACGGAAAGCGACTCTCCGCTTTTTACTGTGTGCTCCACAATGGCGGTTTCTGTATTGCTGGCAGAAACTGGTGCGGCAGGTTTGCTGGCGCTTGCTGTGGTGCTGCTGGCGGCAGGTTTGCTTTCATTAGTCTTTTCAGCGGCGAGTGGCACCCAGATTTTCTGACCTGCACGAATGTTTTCAGTGAGTTTCGGATTGACATCCTTCAGGTCGCTGATGGCACATTTGTTGTTCCTGCTGATTGAAGACAAAGTCTCGCCTCGCATTATTTCGTGTTGTACGCATTTTTTTCCGTTCACCATTTTTGTCTCTGCCGCATAACTGCTGAAGCATGTAAAATGGAGCAGACTTAAACCAATGGCTAAAATGGATGATTTTATGAGGTTCTTGCGCATATCGCTTTGTTTTTCCTTTTTTGTGTCCGGATTACCCCCCGTTTTAGGTGGCCTCAATAAATTCATTTCAAGAGTTTTTTGGAAATCACCTTAATCACCTTTTAGGGGTAATTTCTGCAAAAATAACAATTATTATGCTCTTTTTATAGAAGTTGTTTATTTTTTTATTCCTCATCACTTTTTTTCTTTTTTTTAACTACAGACTCTTCATTTGGACAAAATAACGTAACTTTGGGAAACGCAGCTCATAACTCATAGCTCATACCTCACAACTCATAACTCATCACTCACAACTCACATGACTCCCATTTCCGCAGTAATCATAACGTATAACGAAGAGACCAACATCCAAAGGTGTCTGCGTTCGTTGTGCGGAGTGGTCGATGAGATAGTGGTGATTGATTCTTTTTCTACGGATGCCACGGTGAGTATATGTGAGGCTCATGGAGCAAGGGTGGTGCAGCATCCGTTTGAGGGTTTTGGCACTCAAAAACAGTATGGCGTCTCATTGGCAAAGCACGATATGATATTGGCGATTGATGCCGACGAAGAACTTTCTGGTGACATTCGGAGTTTTTTGTTCGCCATTCGACAGAGTAAAGTGGCTGTGCCGAGTGCCGTCTCTTTCCTGCGCTGGAATTTTTACTGTGGAAAGCGGATGCGCTATTGTTTGGGAAATGATTATAAGGTGCGGATGTTTGACCGAAAATGCGCAAACTGGACCGATAACAAAGTGCACGAAATAGTGGAGGTGAACGATGGCGTGAAAGTGTTGAAAATCAATACTCCGCTTCTTCATTTTACGTATGGTTCGGAGGAAGAACACGAACGCAAGGTGATGAAATACGCCGCCGTACAGCATGAAGAAGGGTGTCGTGCCAATGTGCTCGTTGCCGCAGTGAAAGCAGCCTTCTTTTTTGTCCGTCTTTTCATTTTGAAACGTGGTTTCTTGGATGGCTATCTCGGTTTCAAGGTGTGCAGCGTGGGCGCAAAAGCAGTGTTCAGGAAATGGAATGGGTGATTTTCAGCGCTTTCTATATCGTTGATTCGTGCTTTTTTGCAAAAAATAATTTCTATTTGTTAAAAAATGTTTAATTTTGTGTTGTAAAACATAAAACTAAAATTTTTCCTAATTATGACTAGAGAAGAAATCGGTGCATTGGCTGGACCAATCTATGAAGCACTTAAAGACGGAAAGACTCTTACTGTTACTGAGTTGAAGAAAGTTACTGGCCTTAGCGCAGATCAGCTTAACCTTGGTCTTGGTTGGCTCTTCTGTGAAAACAACATTTATGCTAAGGAAGAAATCGTAAAAAAGAAATCTGTAGAAGTAATCGGTTGGAGAGGTTAATCTCCATCCTGTTGCCGGAAATAAAAAACTGGTCTTTTGAGAACTCTCAAAAGACCAGTTTTTTTATGCAGAAGGCTCAAGTCTCACAACTCAAGTCTCACAACTCAAGTCTCATAACTCAAAACTCAAAACTCACAACTCAAAACTCACAACTCAATCCCCAGTTCCTCCAGTTTTTTGCGTGCGTCTTTGCCCCAGTCGTTCATGATGTTGTTGCCCATGGTGGTTTCCTTCAAGTTGTGAATCTTGTGGAAACTTTCAAAGTGCTCTTTTTCGATGATTTCGCAGAGGTGTACGCCGGAAGGATCAAGCGAGGTGGCAGGTTTGCCCCCGTCCTGCATGTTGCTTTCGTAGAGGTTGGTCACATCGTCGAGTCGATATACCTTGTCGCCTCTGTCGTTGAGGTAGGCAATCAGTAGAGCATCGGTTTTCTTGGCAGGCGAAGCCCACACCAGCCGTTCCCCATCAAATCGGTTGTAAGTATGGTTGCGTTGCTTGTCGAGCACGTCGCCCATCGGGATGGCACAGATGCTGCCGCTTTCATACACCATGATCAAATACCCGTCTTCTTCCGCCTCTTGAATGGCGAGCGACAATTCCACATCATCCCAAATGCCTTCGTCGGTGACTTTATATTGTCCTTTTGGCAATAAATGCACATAGGCGGTGGTGCCCACGCCATAGTTGTCTTCATAGTCGTGCAGCACATTTGGACGGGTGATGCTGGTGCGAACTTCCGCAGGTTGAGAGAGGGAATCTTTCACTTTCCCTTTCTTGCTGTCGGCATTGTTGTTCGGTGCGCTCTCTGCTTGGGCGGGAGTCACATTGATAGCTGTGTTTTGCTCGTTGTTTGCCTCTTTCCCGGTTTCCCAAACGTCGATATCAGAAGGCGCGAAAGCCTTTGAGTCGGAAGATGCAATGCCAGCTCTTTCTTTCTTGAAATTCTCAAGAAACGCATCATCGCTTTTGAGTGGCCAGGTGGATGTGCCCTGACGGATGTAGCAGATGTCGTTCAGCATCACAATCTCCTGGCATGGTTGGATGAGGAGCCGGTAAACCAGTTTGCCATCGGTTTCCAGCCATTCGGCTTTCACTTTGGAGTTGGCCATGATGCCGAGTTTGAGGCGGATGTTGTTGCGGATGTGCAGGTCGAATTTGTCGCGGTCTTGGTTGAAGTATTTCATGTCTTCCACCAATCCAGCCGCGCCACCGGCGTTGTTGACACCGATGTAGAGTGTGCCGCCTTCGCTGTTGAGCAGTCCGGCAATCACCACCAGAATCTCGTTGGTCTGAACGTCGATGTCTGGTTTCATGTTGTTGTTTGGAGGGAACACCGTGCTGGTTTTGAATTCCGTATGTTGGTCTTCTTCTCCGAAATAGATGGTTTCCTTGTTGTTGACCTTGATATTGAGCAAAGCCTTGATTTTTTTGCGGATTTGGTCTTTCTCAGATTGCAGGTTGAAGCCGGTCAGCAGGTTGTTGGCAAGGATGAGGCGCACCAGTTTGGTGAGTTTCTCGTCTTGTGCGTTTTGCAGCACGTCCCAAAGAAATTTGGTTTGGCTGTCGTCGTCGATGCTGGCCATCACTTTCAATCGGGTGAGGTGGTTGCGTAGCTCCGGATAGAGGTTGATGATGTCGCTGTTCCGCTCTTCCTGTGCTTTCAGCTCGTCCAAATCTATGTTTCCGTTGATGCCGTAGTTCCACACCATCATCAGCAATTTCATGCGTTCGGAGTAGTATTCCGCCAGTTTTTCGTCGCCCAGCATCAGCGAGATGAGTTTTGCGATGCCGAGATAGTTGTAACTCAGTAGGTTGTCTTCGCAATCGATGGACATTTGGCTGATGATGAGCAGGATCTCGCGTGCATACGATTCATCGAGTTGGTTGTCGGTCGAGATCTCATCTTGGTCTTCACCTTCCTCCTCGTCTGTCTCGATGTATTCCTGTCCTTCCGCATTGAATTCGTTGAAGTTATACATCAGGTTGCTGAATGCCTCATCGTCTTTGATGGTGCAGTTGTTGGCGATTGCATCCACTTCTTCCAGAATTTCAATCATTGGCTGGTTGGTATGGCTGAAGTTGACGATTTCCGCGCGGATGTGGTCGCCAGGTCGCAGGTGCTCGGTGTCTGGTGTGATGTCGAGGTGCATGCTGACGGCGAACTCGTCGATGCAGAGAATGCCCCTGCCGTCGTTGCTCTTCACCTTGCAGAGCACGTTTTCGCCATTGTTGTAGTTTTGGCGCACGTAGTTGGTCACCGAGTTCTTGCACTTGTCGAAAAGGTTGAATGTGAATTCTCCGTATTTGTTGACGCTGGTCACCTTCGCATTGAAGTAATAAGGGTGTCCGTTGGTTGATCGGAACGAGTCTTCCTCAGTTTTCGCCACATAGCCCACGATGTCTTTGATGTTGATGGTGCCGCTTCCCTCATAGCCGATGTCGTCGATTACGCAGTGTAGCACGGCATTGTCGAAGTCGTCGGGGTGGGTGATGCGTATGCGTACCGTGTCGCCTGTTTCCGGGGCGATGGAAATTTTCTTTTTGGTGTTGTTTTTCTTTTGAGGCAGGGTGGTGGTGGAGTAAAACAGTTCACGCTCCAGTTCCATCCACATGTTTTGGCTGCCGCGGATGTCGGCAGGTGTGTTCATTTTGCTGTGATTGCGCAGCATCACCTGAGTGTTGTGCCAAGGTATGATACCATCTGGCAACACGTTTTTGCTTCCGTCTTCATAGATTGGAAGCACTTGCAGTTGGTTGTTTTCGATGCGGAGCTGGGCTTTCTTTCCCACATAGGTCTGTGTGATGTGTCGGATACCTCCCTCGTTGGTATATTCTTTGCTGAGTTTGAAGCTGAGCATGCTGCATTCGCGGGTGTCTTCCCATCCATAGTCGTTGTCGTCGTTGTAGGGTTGGCTGATGCATTCAAATGCACGTTCCAGCAGGGCGTCTTTGCGCATTCCATCCACAATGGAGAGGTAGCGGTAGAGCATGGCCTTGTTGAGTTGCTGGTCGATGTCGTCTTTCGCGTTGGCGAGGAGCAGTTGGATGGCGAGCGCCTTGCAGATGCGTTTCGTGATGGCCTTCCCGTTCGGGCTGTCGGGACTGGCCAGGTGGTCGATTTGTCGGCGGCTCTCGCAGACAAAAAGTTCCAGCATTTCCACGAAGGCGGTGCGGAAAGGCTCCGTTTCCCAGTTACGCGGATCGCCGTGGTTGATGGTGTTGAGCAGGGTGTCCACGTTCTTCTCCATCATATCTTGCTGCAGGCTGAAAAGCGCCATCATCAGGCGTAGCTTACGTTCTGGTTGATACAGGTTTCCGCTGTTTTTCAGTTTGTTGAGCTGGTCGTGTGTCCATTGTTGCGCCTCGTCTCTCACAATGATGTCGATGGCTGCGATATAGTCTTCCGCATGTTGTGCGGCTTGTCCCAATGCTTTTAGGTAGTTGCGTCGTTCCTGTTTGGCACCTTGTCGCAGCAGGTCGCTTTCTTCGAGCAGATAGACGATGGCGTTGCGCAGGGTTTCCAGCAGTTGCCGGCTTCGTTCAGGTTTGTCGAGGTGGATCAGTTCGCTCATGTTGTCGTCGAGCACCTCGGCCGCCTTCTGCATCCATTCGTTGCTTTCCTGTTCGTGGCTTTGTCTGGCATCGGCGAGAACGGGCAGTTCCAGGAAAAGTTTTCTCAGCATACGCTTCATTTTCTCTGGAATGCGTGGAGAGGTCTTAGTCAAGACCAGGTCGAAAGGAATGAATTTGTGTTGCAGCGACTCGCTTTCGTCCATGCTCATGATGAAGTAGATGCGGTTGCCTTTGTATTTTGTTTTGCAGCGGATGTTTTGATGCGGCAGCAGTTTTTGGTTGTTATAGCTATAGAGTCGGAAAGTGAAACCGTACCAGTCGTTAATTTCGTAGTAACCATTCGGCAGGTTGGTCATATCGTTGCGCACGAAAAACGGGTATGTTTCGCCGTTGACGTAGAATTTTTTCAGCAGTGGGGTATAATCTTGGATGAAGGTGGGGATGTCTCCGTTCATTTCTTTCACTATGCAGGCTATCTTTTCAGGCGTGGGCTCGTCCTTCTGGAAAGGATAGGCAGGCACGAAATAGTCCCTATCGTTGTGTGTTACCCTGAAATATGACCTTTTACCTTCAAGTTGCAGCCTTTTTACTGGAAGCTCTATCTTGTCTCCCGCATTTAATTTTTGTCCCATGTTATTGAATCTTTGTTAAATTTTCATTTATATTCTTCAAATATAACAAAAAAGATTCAATTATTGGTTTTTTAGATGCGGAAGTCATAAAATACGTTTTTTGTGCTTCCCGAATTAACGAACGATTAACGTCAATTAATGTTTAAAAGTAAACGTTAATCTCCGTAAATTTTACGTTAATCTTACCAGAATTACCGAACGATTGACATCAATTAACGTCAAAAAAGGTGAAGTGAAGATTTATGAAATGAACAAAATAAGTGGCGGTTTGCCCGTAAAAAGTCGCCGAAACCGCCAAAAATATTAAAATAATTGGCGGTTTGAGTGTAAAAATGCTTCAAACCGCCAAAAATAAATGGTATGATATTTTATTAAATAACAGATAATCAATTATGAAATTAAATCTTCTAACGTGATAATTTTGTTGATGATGTCTCGTGAATAATCGTTTGATTTTATTTTATTGGCGCAAATCAATACGGTCTGAATAGAAAACTTTTTTGAGATGCGTTTTTTCAACACGCTCTCTTTGTTTAATATACTATCAGCATCGCGTTTCTGCAGGGAATGATCATCCTCCCAACATTTGATTTCGCACATGCTCATCGTTCTGTCACCTCTTTCTATCACGAGGTCAATTTGTGCCTCTTTAGAAAAAAACACACTGCTATTCGTGCTAATGCCTGAGATTCCCAAACAATTCTTTATTTCTTGCAGGTGTGCCAGACATAAACGTTCAAATGACAAACCTTTCCACGTGTTATATGTTGTGGTTTTTTGCAGGTTCATCCAAGTGTCGTTGTCAAACGACTTGTTTTTTTTGATGAAACTGTAATAGAATAGACTATAAAAATCAACCAACTGATATAAACTATTGACTTCGCCTCCAATTGTTTTATATTTCCTGATAAATCCACATTGTTCCAGCTCATCCAACTTTCGTGTGAATCCTCCTCCGTCTTGTAGTTTGAGACTGGATAACAATTCTTCTCGTGTGTAGCCAGATTTTTTTTTCGAAAGTGTGTCGATAATGTTGACGTATTCATTGGAATGCTTGAATAAAGAAGCGTATAAATTTTCAAATTCGCTACTGAGTAACGCTGTCTCCGAAAAAAATAGCCGATCAATATTTTGTGCCAGACTGAGTTGTTTGTCTAATAAATGTAGATAATATGGTATGCCTCCCATAATCATATAGCACTCTGCGATGTTCTGATTACTCCATTTTAATCCTAAGTAGTGTAAGTATTTTTTTGTCTCCGACAAAGAAAATGGCATTAATCTTAGTTTACAGGTCAGTCGGTTGTGCAGACCTCCATGGTTATGGACTATGTTTTTTACCATCCAAGAGGCGGCAGAGCCGCAGACTATCAATTTTATGTCATTCCTGCTGGCTGCCCATCCATTCCAAAAATGCTCAATCGCCTTGATGAATCCAGATTTAGCAGTGTCCATCCATGGTAACTCATCAAAGAAAATCACTTTGTTTTTGTTTTTGCTTTTTTCCAAGAGCAATTGTAGTAAATGGAATGCTTCGAACCAGTTCTCCGGTATCTTTTCTCCCAATTGTGAGTCGTAACTGCGGAGCGTATCTCTGAAGTTAAGGAGTTGTTCCTTTTTATTCCCATTGGCAATTCCGGTAATATGAAAATCAAATTTCCCTTTGAAAAATTCACGAATCAGATATGTTTTTCCCACGCGTCTTCTGCCATATACCATGATGAACTCGGAACATTTAGAGTCTTTTAATTTTCTTAGTTCCTCAATTTCTTTTTCTCTGCCGATTATTTCCATTTGTTTCTTTTGTTATTTTTGGCGGTAAAGGTACAAAATTGTATCCAAACCGCCAAAAATATTAAAATAATTGGCGGTTTGAGTGTAAAAATGCTTCAAACCGCCAAAAATAAATGGTATAATATTTTATTAAATAACAGATAATCAATAGAATCTATAATTTAGTACTCACTGCTTTTAATTAACGAAAGATTAATTGAAGTAAACGTTAATCTCCGTAAATATTCCATAAATTTTGGGAATTATATACAAGTTGGCACTAGTAATGTTTTTTGGCCAACGAATTTATACTAATTTTTACTAAAACTATGCAATGGACTATTTTTACTAAAAACG
>JAGHUM010000082.1 GCA_018064855.1 Candidatus Physcocola equi | reverse complement strand
AAATCGCTTGAGGATTAGAAACTGTTTATATTTTTGTTGGAGATTTTTATAAGTGGATTTTTCAGGATGTTTTGAAGTGAATCTGAAAGGAGCAATGGATGCCCATTGTGACTGAAGATTAACTCAAAACAGACGAAAAAGACCTATAAAAAGCCCAAAAGAAGCAGTTCGCAAAAATTTAAACAGTTTCTTAGTTTTTGATGTGGATTTTTTAGTGATTCTATAGAGGTTGTTCTTTTGCAATTTAGAAATCCAATTCCAAAAGTTGCAAAAAACTCAGAGTGCAAGAGATTTGTAATTGATTACCTCGATCTCGCCCACAGAGTTCTCAAAATCGCCAGCATAGACTACAATTTTTCTTTTAATGGGTTCTTTAACCCAGTTGTCTGCCTTCTTTAATGCATCCTCAAAACTTGATGAATAGGTTTGAGCCGATTTCACCTCGATTGCAATTAACTCTCCTTCTTCTTTGATCAAGATGTCAATTTCGTTTTGGTTGGAATCGCGATAGAAATAGACTCCTCCATCTCGTCCCTGATTATGGCGGTGCTTGATGGCTTCCATTACAATCATGTTCTCAAAAATCGCACCTCGCATTTTGTCTCTGGATAATTGTTTCGGAGTCTCGATGTCTAGCAGGTAACATGCCAAGCCAGGATCGTTAAAATAGAACTTTGGTGATTTTACCAATCGTTTCGTTCTGTTCTCAAAATATGGAGGTAACAGTGTGACGATATATGATGCTTGAAGCACTGATAGCCATTGTGTTATTGTTTTGGAATCTACTCCTACTTCATTTGCCACTTCCGAGGCATTGAAAATAGAACCAACTCTTGCGGCACAAAGCTTCATGAATTTCATGAACTGCATTTGGTTCTGCACTTTCAATAAATCACGAACGTCCTTTTCTACGTATGTTTTGACATACGATGGGTAAAAATACTTTGCAATATTTTTTTTTGCACAAATGGCTGGATAAAAGCCTTCAAATAGAAGCTCATCAAGAGAGATTTCTTTTCTTCCACTCTCTTTCATTGTCATAGGGAACAATTCGAAAACTCCTGCTCTGCCAGGCAGTGATTCTGTTAAGTTCTGCAACATCTCAAAATTAGAACTGCCTGTTAGTAAAAAGTGACGTTCGGGGTTATTATCTACGATGCCTTGTATGTATTCTAGTAATTGCGGAACTTTTTGCACCTCATCAATAAACATTCCTTTTTCTGTTTCCTGATTAAGAAATGCAATTGGGTCATTCATAGCGAATTCTCGAATATTAAGATCCTTCATGCTAAACATGATGTAATCAGGAAATAAGTGTTTTAATAGTGTGCTTTTCCCCGATTGTCTGGGCCCTGTTAATGATATGACAGGAAAGTATTTTGAAGCATCTTTAACGACTTCTTCAATTTCTCGTAGTAAATAGTTTTCCATAAAAATATGTAATTTCGGAATTCAATTCCGAAATTACATAAATATTGAAAGGAAAACAAGATACTTCCTCTCTTTTTTCAACTACATCCGCAATCTGCAAACCGGTTTTATCTGCTGTCTGATGGTTTGTCTGTGTATTTTGACATGCAAAAAAAACGGTTCTGTTTACAATTAAAAATTATGCAATTTCGGAATCTGATTCCGAAATTGCATAAAATTGTAAAGCCTTAAATTTCTTATGGAACACTCCGATGGCCGCCTGCAGAGCCCTTAAAAGGAATACACTAAGCCGTATTTCTCATGGAGTTGGCGCAACGAACCATCTGATTTCATCTCTTTTATGACGTCGTTCACAACTTTTAGCAAATCGTTTTGTTCTTTGCGCATCAGCACACCAATATGTGCTCTGGTGAATGGGTCGCTTAGCAATGGCGCTGCAAGACGTTTGTCGGTGCTGATGTAGTAGGGCGCCTCGGTAATCTCTGTTATCATGACGTCGGCCTTTCCTTCGGCAACAAGTTCCGGAATCTCTTCATTTTTCTGGTGAACAACGATGGTGGCGTGGGTGAGTTTCCCATTGGCAAACTGCTCATTCGTTCCGCCCGGATTCACCATTACTTTGACGTCGGGTTGGTCTATGTCGGCTAAAGACTGAAAACGTTTTGCTGCTGATGATTGACAAAGTATGGTCTTTCCGTTTGCAAGATACCCATCGCTCATACACATAATCTCACATCGCTGGTTGGTGATGGTTATACCTCCGATGGCGAGGTCAAACTTTTGTGGATCCTCCATCACGTCTGACGTCAACGTCGGCCACGAGGTTGGAACGAATTGCAGACCAACACCCAGTTTCTTGGCAATGGCTTCCGCCATCTCTATGCCAAATCCCCAGTATCTGCCATCGGCTTCAAGGAAGGTTAATGGACGGTAGTCGCCTGTTGTGCCTACCAGCAGAACACCTCGTTTCTGAATTCTTGAAATGGTGACGTCTGCCTCTTTCTGCAGGCAGGTTTGGCTTTCATTGGATGATTGGTAATAAAGGGAGGCGGCTATTGGAATGAGAAATAGAATCGCAATGAAGTAAATTGCTTTTTCTTGTAATAGTTTACGCATTATTCCGTGAAATATGAAGTTGATTTAATTGCGTTTTTATGATGTCTTGAAGGGAATTTGAAAGAGTCAATGGCTGCCCATTGTGGCTATACGTCTTTCCTTTCGTAAAATTACAAAAAAATACCGACTCAAGGCTTTCTGGCCTCAGCCTTTTTTCGGTAGCAATAATATTGCATTTCCAAGTATTATTGCCTATTTTTGTTATTATCTTATAGGTAACCTTAAACAAAGTTTAGGAAATGAGCGAATCAATCAATTTTTTAAATGATTTCAAGGTAAATCACGACAACAGAAATGTCGCTAACCGTATATTCTTCAGGGGGAATGAACAAAGAATAAAGAAAGCCGAAGATTTTTTGAAGGCGGTGGTCGATTCTTGCGATTTCTGTATGTGCATGTCGTTCGATGATTTGGAAAAGGCGCTGAAAGATGATGAAATCAAAGAGGTGTCGGAGACAAACAGCAGTTCCACCAACGGCGGATTGGAAGTGAGAAGAGAAGCCATCTTGAATCTGTATAACCTCGATTCCACAAAATACACCTCGAAGGAAATGCCCAAATATGGAATTATGGTGGGAAAGGACCGCGCAAAGGACTTGATTGTTGACCCCGATATTTTTTATCATTACGGAGCGGCAATGATTGTCTTTAAAAAGGAGAATTTGATTGACCGGACGACCATGACGGTGGGTTCGAGCCTTACTTTTCAGGAGTCGCTCTTGAAGACGCCAACTTTTGTCACCGACCCCAAATTCATTTGCATAAAGGGTTTGCCTAAAAAACCGGAGATGATGCTTAGGGGTTACTTTATGGGACTGAATTACTTTGTGGATTATGTCCTTGGTGAGAAAGGATTGAAAGCGGATTATCCGAACAGCATGGCTATGCTTTCAGATGATATGCTGGGTTTTGAGAACTTTGAACTACAAATGTTTGGAAAACTGACGTTCAGCAAAGATGTCAAGGAAATATGCTATATGAATTTGACCGGGAAAGAACAGGAACGGGCAGAAAAAATGACTCCATTGCTCCGCAAATTTAATTTGACTTGCGAGGAGTTGTTCTGAGAAGTAGTTCGCTAAAAATTTAAACAGCTTCTGAATTGCCGTCATTTCATCAAAAGGCTGTAAGCAAGGTTTATTTCCTTTAACTTCTCCGTCAAGACTTTTTTCATATCTTCGTTTTGTACCGTGTCGGGGTGGTATTTCTTGGCCAGGATGCGGTAGGCTTTCTTTATTTCTTCCGGTGTTGCAGAGGTCTTGAGACCAAGGATTCTGTAGGCCGATTCTTTCGCATTGGAGGTGGTACCGGTATTTCTCTGGGAGTTGTTTTGAGAGTTGTTTTGGGAACTCTTTTTGTACTTGTTTTCGGATTTTTTTCGTTTTTTGTGGGAGGATTTGTCTTCTTCTGTTGGGTTGTAAAAAGGGGCATATTTTCGGTAGAAGTAGTTGCAGTCCTCTCGGTTGAAGTGAGTACGGTTCATGATTTCGAACAGTAGTTTCCACTCCGCTTCGTTGATTCCTTTGCTTATCTTGGCTATGTCGAATAGTAATTCCATAAAAGCAATACTGTCCGTATAGCCCCTTATCCAGATGAGCGACGGCGTTTGAATATCTGTATTGTTAGTTTTCAGGCATTGCTTCAGGTTGAGCATTATTTCGTGATAATCTTGTTTGCTGAAATGTCGTTTCAGGTAATCAGATACGACCTTCAACTCTGCCTTGGAGGCTGTCCCGTCGGCTTTCATGACCAGCCCGATGATGTCTGCCAAGCCTTTGTTGCGGTGGCTGCGGATTTCTGCTTGGGAAAATGCTGTGTTTTTGTCAGATTCTGCATATTCCTCACTCTCGTCTGGCGGCTCTGTCCCGTTGATCTTTCTTATGGCATTTTTGATGGCGCCACCTACCAGGACAATGAATGGAAGGCACATCAATATGAATGGAAGGCTCTCCAAAATAAAAGTGGGCATGATATCAATCTGGTTTTATTTGTTGGTCTCAAAATATTTTAGTGCCACATCCGCATTTCTGAGCACTGCATTGCTGGTGAAGGTGGCGCCTGTGACTCCGTCAATGTTTTTGATGGTTTCAGCATTTGCCCCTTCCATTTTAGGCAAAAGGTTTTCTTTTACGCGTTCCACGAATTTCGGCGTTTCTTGGTTGTTGTCGCAGATTTGTACGCTTTGTATGCTCCCGTCCGATTTGATGGTTACAACACAGGGAACGGCATCTTTGAAACCGATTATGTCTTTCCCGATTTCTGTGGTGTTTACAATGTAGAGGTCTCCTTCTCGACGCATGTTTTTATCTTCTTTCTTGCAGCCGGAAAAAAGAATGGCGCATAGGAAAAATGAGGCGATTATTTTATTCATGAATATCAAGATTATGACACAAAAATAATGAAAAGGAGAGAAAAAAACATCAATTATTTTTTTTTACCGAAAGAATTTGTTTTATTTGCAGATTGAAAGATTAGCAAATAATAAAAAGATACTATAATGAAATACTTAGGTTACATCCTTTCGCTCGTAGCATTTGTTATCTTGTTGGTTTTCTTCTTGACAAATTCCAGCAACAACGGCATGCTTCTTATCGCTCTCTTGCTTCTTGTCGCAGCTGTATTGGTACCATGCCTCTACAACTGGATCATGACAAAGCGTTAAATCTGTAGCGAAAAGCAAAAAAATGCGGGAGATCTCCGGTGGAGGTCTCCCGCTTGCTTTTTCAAGGATGTGTTTATATTTGTTCTCGCAGTTTGTTGACGAAACTGTTTTCTTCAAGTTCGCCATGCACGGCGATGTAGTCGTTTATCTCGTCTCCGTCAGAGTCAAGCCCGTAGCCTATCATGGTGAAGTCGGCATATTCCTTTTCAGCGTCGGTGACGCAGTAGGTGGCCAGGATGCGGTCGGCCTCCTTGGCTTTTGCCTTCCAGTTGCTTCTCTCTTCCTCATCTTTCAGTTCTGGCTTCAGTTGTTTGATCCAGGCTGTTTCTGAATTTAGTGTGTTTTCTGCTGCTTTTTTGAATCTTTCGTTGAGGTCTTGCAACGAGACTATGCGCTGGGTTTCCACGTCCATCACCAGGGCTTCCAGTTCACTTTTCGGCATGATGAGTCCGCTGATGTCCATCCAGCGTTCTCCTTTCAGATCCTCATCCAGTTGGTTGGCGTCGGTGTTGATCAGAAGCGATTCGTGTTCGCAAACGAAATTGCCAATGTAGGAGTCGATGGCCAATTGGTAGAGGCGTATTCCGTTTTGTAAAGACGATCGTTTGATGCGCATGTTGGCATACTCAAAATAATCGGCATCGGGCTCTTCGCTCAGCATTCCCTCCAATATGGCTTTGCCTTTCATCATGCGGCCGACGGTGTAAGGGTTGAGCAGGGAGAAGGTCACCTGGTCGAGTTTGTTTGTATGCTTGCGCAGGTCTCTTTTCGCCCATTTGTCGGCATCGCGTCTGGTGCCGATGGTTTTGAGGTTGGCTGCTGGCACGAGCGCATAGTTGCCATGGTCTTCTATCAGGTAAGAGAATGGCAGGGCGGAGGTGTCGGGATGTTCTTTGTGGACTCCCATCACCAACGAGAAGGGACCGACGTGCGCCGGCCATAGGAGGTAGGAGCCGCTGGCGAGTTTGCAACCGCGCTCCAATACGCCTTGATGGTTGGGCCCTAATTTGTAAAGGTGGTTGCTTTGGTTGCTGCTGCTGCCTACGTTCATGAATGAGAAAAGTCCGGCTATGAGCAGGCTGCCTTTGTGGTGCGATACGGAATAAGGTCCACCGAATGCCGAGCAGGCCTCGCCATGAAAGGCTTGGCTGTTGCAGAAGAAGAGCGAATCGGTCGATGAGTATTGTTTGCCCATCTGGGTGCCTTCTCCGATGAAACTGCGCTCAATCAGAGCACCGTCTGTCACTTTGCTTCCTTTTGCGAATATGAAATCGCGTGCGATGACGTTGGTACCCACGTATGTTGGAGCGTCTGCTGCGCTGCATATTGTTCCGTTTTCAAGTTTGGAACAGCCGTCGAGCTGAGCATGGTCTCCGATGTTGACCCCGTGGATGGTGCCGCAGTTGCCGATGCTGACGTTGTCTCCAATGGTGCAGGTGTTGCTGGCCTGTGCCCAAGAGTAGTTTTGAATCATTTTCGTCAGTGCCTCTGTCAAGTTGGGGCGGTAGCGATATACGGCTGTGAGATAGGCAACCTGTGAGGTGAGGATGGAGCAAAGGGGAACTTCTCTGCCTCCTCCTTCATTGAGAACGACGGCCTCTACGCCATTCCCAAATGTGCAATCGTGCGCGCACGATATTTCTGCTACGTTCCGAATGACGCATTTGTTGCCGATTTTTGCTTCCTGGATTCTGTTGTGAACCTGACCGATGTGGCAGTTGTCGCCTATGGTGACATTGCAAAGGCTGGCGTTGCTCAAACCGCAAGGGGTGGTGGCGTTGATGTCTTCATTCAGCGCACCGATGCGGATGTTTCCCGAAAAGGTCACGTTGAAGATTCTCTTCGCGTTGAATCCGTCTCTTACTTGTATGTTGTTCCAGTTTTCAGCCCTGCAGCCTTGTGCCGAAAGGGTGATGATTTCATCGGCAAGAAGCGGACGGTAGGTGTTTTGGCTTTCGTTCATGGTTAGATAGTGCTTTGCTATGGATATAAAAAAAGCGGTTTGAATTTCAAACCGCTTCTTAAGTCGAGATGAAGGGATTCGAACCCCCGACCCTCTGGTCCCAAACCAGATGCGCTAGCCAACTGCGCTACATCTCGATTTATTTGCTTGCAACCTCGTTCCCTTGATTGCGATGCAAAGTTAAGGCGATTTTTTGGTCTGTGCAAATCTTTTTGTGGTTTTTTTTGAATATTTTTTTGCGTTTTTTTATAATTGGATGATATATTGCGAATTATATTTTGATAGGCGAAGGCGTTTTTTATGGATTGTTCATTCATGGGTTGCTTTAACGGCGGTTTCTCGGATTACAAAATATTATTCTTGCAAAAAAATAGTATCTTTGTTCTACTTAATAAAGTTTATTATATGAATCTTCCAAATAAAAGGTTTCTGGTTTTCTTTTTATCCGTAGTGATGTGTTTTGCTTTCAAAATGAATGTTGGGGCAAAGTCTATTGACGGACACGAGTACGTTGACCTTGGGTTGCCAAGTGGAACGCTGTGGGCTGCGTGTAACGTGGGTGCGTCAAAGCCTCACGAATTCGGTGGCTATTACTCTTGGGGGGAAACCCAGACAAAAGACACTTATGTGTGGGAGACCTATAAGTATATAAAGAATAATCGCTTTACGAAGTACAATACCCAGGATGAAAATAAAGGACCGATTGCTTTGACAGCGGATGATGATGCGGCCTCTGTCAATTGGGGCAATAAGTGGAAGACTCCAAAAGCAAGCGATTTTGAAGAATTGGGAAAGTTTTGCTATTATGAACTCACGAGGAATTATAAACAGACCGGGGTTAGTGGCATTGTTTTTACCAGTAAAATAAATGGGAGGATATTGTTTCTGCCTGCTGCTGGAGATAAGATGTCTTATGATGATGAGTCATTGAAAAGCAAGGATGCAGAGGGTGCGTATTTGACGTCGGAATTAGACACTTCCAGATCCTCGATAAAAGAATACGGCTTTGCATCGATGAAACTGTGCTCGTTTACTTTCGAATACGGCGAATTTTGGCCAAATGATCTGAGCCTGAGATATATGGGACGGTCGGTTCGTCCGGTGGCTGTGGAGAGGGTAGAGAGAGCGTTCCAACCGATAGATACAACCCCCAAGTCTTATGATTTCAAGGTGGGCAAACTGTTTTATAAAAAATATGAAAAAGGGGTTTGTTTGGTAAAGGGAGATATTGCCTATAATGGAGATCTTGTCATTCCTGGTGTGGTTTCCACCGTCTGGAATAAATACGAGGTGGTGAAAATCAACGATGATTGTTTCGCAAACAATAAAGATGTCAAAAGTGTGGATTTGTCTCATCTCAAATCCATGAAATTTATTCCTTTCAGATTGTTTGAAAAGTGTGACAATCTTAAGTCTGTAAAACTGCCACCAAATATAACCAGCATCCCATTAGACTGTTTTAGGGGTTGTAAAATGTTGAGCAGTGTGTCAATCCCGCAATCCGTGACACAATTATCGTCAAATGCTTTCAGAGATTGTGAGAGTTTGAAATCTATAGTGTTGCCTAAAGGGTTGGAAAAGATGGGCCTTTCTGTTTTTTCTGGATGTAAAAACTTAGAAAGTATTGTCGTCCCAGATAAGATTGACCGATTGCAATCGTTGACTTTTGAAAAATGCTCCAATCTGGTCCAGGTGAAATTGCCAGCGGGATTAACAAGCCTGGGATACGGATGTTTCTACAATTGCGAGCGTCTGAAGGTCTTGAAGGCCGATGGAGTTACGTCTATAGAGGAAGACGCTTTCACTAATTGCAAGTCTCTTCCTGCAAAAGTGTTGTTGTCGGCAGACGGCAAGTCATGTTTGGGTATCTTGGGGGAAAAACATTCATTGAAGCGATTGAGTCTGCCTAATACGGTTGAATCTATTTGCGACAATGCTTTCTCGGATTGCGCTAATTTACAGCATGTGAAACTGCCAGATGCTGTGACTAAGATTGGCAACAGGGCTTTTTACAAATGCTCAAGTCTGGCTACCGTTGATTTGCCACACCATAATGTCAAGTTAGGTGAATCTGTTTTTGCTTTGTCTGGTCTGACACACATGGAAATTCCTGCTGGCGTTGATTCGCTGCCGGAAGGCGCGTTTTATCAGTGTGTGAGATTAAAGAAAGTAAAGTTGCCAATTCACATGTATGTCGCACCCGAGACATTCGTTCAGTGCGATTCGTTGCAGGAGGTCTCTCTTCCGGAAGATCTGAAGGTGATAGAGTATAACACTTTCCTTCATTGTAAAAATCTGGAGTCTGTCAAGATTCCATCTACTGTTGAGGTGGTGCGGAATGGCGCTTTTATGCAATGCGGGAAACTGGATATTGACATTCCATCCAGCATAGATACTATCGAAACGGGGGCCTTTTATGGTTGTGGTTTGAGGACAAGACTGCTTTTATATGCAAATAATACTAAATGTTACGGTTGGGTGGGAGAAAAGGATGCTTGCGTTAGTGTGGAGATTCCGGATTCAGTGGAGGAATTAAATGCGGAGGCTTTTGCCAATTGTAAGAAATTGGAGCATGTGTCTGTGCCGAAAAGCGTCAAAAGTATTCCCGACTATGCATTCTATAATTGTGAGTCTTTAAGATCTGTCAATATTCCAGCGTCAATAACGTCGTTCGGCATCCGTAGTTTCACAAATTGTAAAAACTTACCATCTTTGTTTATCAATGGTTTGCCGGAAAAGGCAAAAGTTCCTGATTATTCTTATGAGTAAAATAATGAAAAACATATTCATTTGGTTGTTTCTTTGGCTGGAGATGCTGTTTGCTTTCACAGCCTTCGCTCACCCTTGCTGGCAGCAGCATGCTGTGGATCAGTATGGCGTGTTGGGGCTGGCGGAGGACGACAGACTTACGCAATGGCTGCGTCAACTCAATTCGAATGTGATTGACAACCCCAATTACGATAAAAAGTTTTACGAGTTTGTGGATGGGGATTGGAAAAAGATTGGTTTTTATGACCATCTCAAACTTCACTTCCCCGATTTCAAGTGCCAGCACCGTTTCCTGTTTCATTGGGGTTACAATAGCAATCCATGGACCGAAGGGCTGGAAAGAAAGGTGAGAGGATATGGATGGGACGATCGGCTGATACTGGCTTTCAAAGATTCTTTGAGGGCTGAGCAGAAAAGGCGAAATGCTGTGATGAATCGTAAGACCGAAGATCTTTTTGGCTATGGACATCAAGGAAAGGAGGCGCAGACTGCGCGAATTCTGGTCTCTCTTGCTTATGACGTCCATGTGGTTGGCGATTACACGACCGACAACAAAAGTCTGGGTGGTATGATGAGCCTTAAAGCGGCTGTGGGCGACATTGTGAATAATCTTCGTACACTCGATTCGCAGGTTAGCGCTCCTTTGCTGAAACGCCTCCGTAAGTTTAATGGAAAGACCGATGATGTGCAGGCTTCCGCTGATTCTTTGTTGGATTTGCTGGTGAAGGAAGTGCCGGTCATAATACGTTCCGCACGGGGTGGTGAGGTGAAGCGCCATTTGGAGAGTATGGGGTTTGCTTTCATATCAAGTCCGGTGGAGTATTCATTCCTGCCTGGCGGTTGCTGTAATCCGGAAGAATCCGACAAACGGAAAAATGAGTATTATCGAAGAAGAGGGAAGTAGTCGTTACCCATGTTGTTTGCAACTTGGTTGCAATATTTCGTTGTTAGGCTTGCTTGCAAATGAGTTGCATTTTCTCTTGCGTAATTTTGTGCCTGTAAAACAAAAGACACAAGAAAAAATTTACCAATATGGAACACGAACATACTTCTAAATGTGGATGTTGCTGCAAGGAGCATCATCATGAACATGAACATCATCATGAACCCCACCACGAGCACGAACATGAAGGCGGCTTGAAAGAGCAGCTGATAAAGATAGCCGTCACGGTGGTCTTGCTGATTGGGGCAGTCTTGATTGAAAGAAACTGTAATTTGCCTGTCTGGCAATTGTTGTTGGTCTATCTGGTTCCCTATTTGATTATTGGTCATGAGACTTTGCACGAGGCGGTGGAAGGCGTGATGGAAGGCGAACCTTTCAACGAACATTTCCTGATGGCTGTTGCTACTGTCGGCGCGCTTTGCATTGGTTTCCTTCCTGGTGCGGAGACGGAATTTCCCGAGGCTGTATTTGTCATGTTGTTTTTCCAGGTTGGCGAACTTTTCGAGGAATATGCTGAAGGAAAAAGCCGAGAATCGATTGCTCATCTGATGGATATCCGGCCAGACGCTGCCAATGTGGAGCGTGAGGGTGTGCTTATATCCGTTAAACCGGAGGATGTTGAAGTCGGGGAGACAATCGTGGTTAAACCCGGTGAGAAAATCCCGCTCGATGGCGTCGTCATTGAGGGTAAGTCAAACCTCAACACAGTGGCTTTGACGGGAGAAAGTGCTCCTCGTGAAGTGGAAATTGACGATGAGGTGATTTCTGGTTGTGTCAATTTGACCGGCGTGGTAAAAATCCGCACTACCAAGGCTTTTGGAGAATCTACTGTAAGCAAGATTATCGATTTGGTGGAGAATGCCAGTGAAAGCAAGTCTGCAAGCGAAACTTTCATTTCTAAGTTCGCCCGCATCTACACCCCAATAGTGGTGTTTGCTGCGTTGGCTGTTGCTTTCATCCCTCCTTTTTTCTGCGAAAGTTATATGTCGGGCTTCAGTCTTTGGCTGAATCGAGCGCTCACCTTCTTGGTTGTCAGTTGCCCATGTGCGTTGGTTATCAGTGTGCCGCTGACGTTCTTCGGGGGCATTGGGGGCGCATCACGAAATGGCATCTTGGTTAAGGGGGCCAACTATATGGATGTGCTTGCCAAAGTGGATACGGTGGTGATGGACAAGACGGGAACGCTCACGCATGGCGTGTTTGAAGTGGAGGCCGTTCATTCGGATAATGCGGAAAACTCGGAGGAAGCGCAGCATCATCTGTTGCATTTGGCGGCACACGTCGAGCATTTCTCTAATCACCCTATTGCGGAGGCGCTTCGCAGTGCTTATCCGGATGAATGTAATGATGGATGTAAGGTGGAGAATGTGGAGGAGATTGCCGGACATGGCATTCGTGCGACAATCAATGGTGATGTGGTCTGTGTGGGAAATCAGAAAATGATGGATAAAGTGGGGGCGGTGTGCAAGTCTTGTCACCATGTCGGCACCATCATTCATGTTGCTGTCAATGGAAAATATGCCGGACACATCATTATCAATGACCGCATTAAGTCTGACTCGAAATCTGCTGTCGCTGGTTTGAAGAATTTAGGCGTTGGTCGGGTGGTCATGCTGACGGGCGATCGAAAAGAGGTTGCGGAAAAGGTGGCTGGTGAGTTGGGGCTTGATGCGCATTTTGCTGAACTGCTGCCTACGGATAAAGTGGCACACGTCGAAGATTTGATAAAGACGAAAGCCGAAAACAAGGCTTTGGCTTTTGTGGGTGATGGCATCAACGATGCTCCGGTTTTGGCTCGTGCCGATGTGGGCATTGCCATGGGTGGCTTGGGCAGCGATGCTGCCATTGAGGCTGCCGATGTGGTGCTGATGGACGACAAACCATCGAAGATTGCGCTGGCGATTAGGATTGCCCGACGTACGATTGCCATTGCCCGACAAAATGTGGTCTTTGCTATCGGTGTCAAAGTGGCTGTGCTTTTATTGGCTGCGCTTGGGTTTGCCAATATGTGGATGGCTGTCTTCGCCGATGTGGGTGTCACTGTTTTGGCGGTCTTCAATGCGATGCGAGCCTTGCGTGTGAAGTGAGGCTGCTCACATCTCATAGCTCACAGCTCACTCACCCGTATTTCTCCATGTATCTCTCAACCACAGATTTTGCCTCTGTTGGTTTTAGGTTAGAGAATTCGGTGGCTATGTTGATGTTTTTTGATTTGCCTGTGTCGTTTGTGACGGTTGCGGTGAGGTAAACGCCACCTTTGGAGCCTTGTTCGAAATCAAGGTTTTTAATGCTTTGCCAGGGATATTCTTTCGATGAGAATAGAGTGTATTTTATGATTCCCGATGAATGCAGAATCACCTTTTGGCTGCGCATTACTAAAGGGGGAATCAACAAAGAGAGAATTACGTAGAGTGTGAGAAACGGGTATATAAAATCGATGTTCATAAATACCCCCAAAGAAGCATTTAAGAATAAGAAGACGATTCCGAGGGCTGGTGCTGCGCAGATCATAGCCTTTGCGAGGGATGTTAATTCGATTATGGTTTCGTCGTTTAATGATTTCAAATCTGTTGACATTTTGTTACTTGAAAAAAAGACACTAAACCAGCAAGTGCTGGTTTAGTGTCGTGTTGATTTGTGTTAATGGTGCTTTCTTATTTCATTTCCATTGGTTGACCGGTTGCTTCAACAACGCTCCACCAGAATTCACCTTCAAGGTTGACTTTCTTGCGTTGTGCGGTTGCGGCCTCAATAGGCAGCAAAGTGAAGGCACCGTTCCAATAGCCCACCACGAAGTCTGTTCTGCCTGCCATGGCGGCGTGAACGGCGTTGTGGGTCAGTTGCTCGCAGAATTTGCTGTCGTTTGCATTGGCAGGAATGCTGCGGATGATGTAACTAGGGTCGATGTATTTGACGCTGATAGGAATGTTCTTGTTCTTGAAGTAGTCGGTTATCTGGTTTTTCATGTAGATACCGATGTCTTCATGAAGAATGTTGCCGGATGCGTCTTTCTTACGTTCGCCCTGGAAGAACTGCTGACCAGCGCCTTCTGCAACAACGATGACGGCATGTTTCTTGCGTTCCAATCGTTTTTCCAGCAAGTTCAAGAAACCGTTTTTGGTATCTGGGTTGTCCAAATCGAAATCCATTTCAGGAATAAGGCAGAAGTTGACGTCTGGCACGGCCAAAGCCACATTGGCGGCGATGAAACCTGAGTCGCGGCCCATCAGTTTTACCAGAGCCACACCATTGATGGCGCCTTTGGCTTCATAGTGGGCGTTCAAGATGATACTCTGGGCTGCTGTGAAGGCAGACTCGAATCCGAATGACTTTTCAATCAGGTTGATGTCGTTGTCGATGGTCTTTGGCACACCGGCCACCACGATTTTCAAACCGCGTTTCTCAATTTCCTTGTAGATGCCGTGCGCACCTTTGAGGGTGCCGTCGCCACCAACGCAGAACAAAATGTTGATGTTGTTTCTTTCCAGCGTGTCAACAATGATGTCGTATGGCTGTTCGCCGCGAGAAGAGGCAAGCATGCTACCGCCGTCTTTATGGATGTCATCGACCAAGTCTGGGTCTAAGTTGATGAATGGAATCTCATTGTCTGGGTTCAAACCGGCGTAACCATATTGGATGCCGACGATGTTTTTTACGCCATAACGGTTGTTCAAGTGAGTTACCAAACCGCGGATAACGTTGTTCAATCCTGGGCAGAGTCCGCCGCAAGTGACAATGGCAACCTTGGTTTTCGCAGGCTCAAAATAGATGTAGTCTTTAGGACCTGGCTTCTCAAATGAAACCAACTGTTCACCGTTTTTTACGGCTGCCATCACATCGTTCAACGAGTTGGAATAGAGCACACGCTCTCCGTCTTCCACGAAGTCGTAAATACCATCGCCTTTCACTTTTGAAAGTTGAAGGGGTGATTTGATTTTGCACTCACCTAATGTCTTAATTGTGAAATCCATGTTCATAGACTTGTTTTTATCTTCATTATATATGCAATTTTAGCAAAAATTTGTGAGACAATCAGTCTTCTCCACACTTTTTTCTCTCTCTCCGTTGTTATTTTTTTCAATTGCCGCGTTTTTCCCAATCGTTTGTTTTCAATTTGCAGGGAGAATGCGCCTTTTCTTTAAGACTGAAAGACGTATGAATTGTAATACAGAAGTTTATTTGTATATTTGCGTTGTGTTCAACCAAAATTTTGACAGTATAATATGAAGACCTCAGATGTTGTGTTAATTGCAGGTTTGATGCTTTGTGCATTATTCTACGAAAAGGATAAAATTCTGCCTTTCTTTGTTGGAAGTGAAGCTACTGAAACTGATTCCACGTCTTCTGAAGAAACTGAAGATTCTCAGGTGTTTGTGCCTACCGACACCGTGGTTTATGCGAGCAAGACGATTACCATTCATCAGGAATTGG
>JAGHUM010000109.1 GCA_018064855.1 Candidatus Physcocola equi | reverse complement strand
GTAAAAATAGTCCATTGCATAGTTTTAGTAAAAATTAGTATAAATTCGTTGGCCAAAAAACATTACTAGTGCCAACTTGTATATAATTCCCTAAATTTTTGCGAATTTCTTCTGTCGGGCTTTTTATAGGTCTTTTTCGTCTGTTTTGAGCGAATCTTCAGTCTCAATGGGCATCCATTGTTCCTTTCAGATTCTCTTCAAAACATCCTGAAAAATACACATATAAAAATCTCCAACAAAAAATTAAACAACTTCTTACGAGAACGCAAAAAAACAGTGGGGCTTCGACACCTCGTCGCAACCCCACTTCCTAATGCAAATTAAAAATACGAAAAAATTAGTTGTTCTTGTTTTCAACGTCCGCTTTCAAAGAGTTCATTGAAGGATCGCGGAGTACGCTTCTGATGAGGCTGCCCGATTCGGTGAGCGAGTTGAAACCTGTAGAAGCAGCGCCGTTTTTCAAAGCGCTTGAGCTTTCACCCTTGTCGGCGAAACTCCAGTTGCACCAACTGAGGTTGTTTTTCTTAGCCCAGTCGAGCCAATCGAGAGTCGCTTCACGGAAGAAACCATTGTCGCCAGAAGCATCGCTTGTGCCGAACTCTGTAATGAAGATTGGAGTCTTGTAAGGAGCAGAGAGAGCACGTTCACCACGTTGGCGGAAAGCCTGTCCGTGAGTGCCTGAATAGAAGTGAAGAGTGTACATCACATCTGGGTCTTCAATTTGAGCGAGGGCAGCCACGTCGATATCTTGGCTCCAAACAGGGGTACCAACAAGGCAAACAGTGCTGTTGTCGTTTTTGCGGATGGTGCTGATAATGGCGCGACCATATTCTCTAACACGAGGCCAACTTACATCGCCTCCATTAGGTTCGTTGCAGATTTCGTAAAGCACGTGAGCGTCTTTCGAATGCTTTTTCGACATATATTCCCAGAATTGATACGCTTTTTTAACGTTGGCATCAGAGAGAGGGTCACCAGGATTGAGGATATGCCAGTCGATGATGCAGTAGATACCCTGCTTTGCGCAAAGGCTTGAGACGCTGTCGATATAAGAGTTCCACTCCAAATCGCTCTTCACATTGTTTGTAGCATAACCGTTTTCCTGAACGTACATTGCCACACGAAGCACGTTGATGTTCCAGTTCTGCACCAAAGTGTTGATGGCCTTAGGGTCGGTGTAGATGTTGGTGAACCACTGCACGCCGTGTGTGCTCATGCCACGAAGTTGAACTGGATTGCCATTTTTATCGCAGAGTTGGCTGTTTTTCACCTGCAACTTGCCATAAGTAGCCACCGGACTGCCGGCAGGATAAGCGCTGAGGTCGTAAGAACTTTTTGCCACAGCATCTGGAGCGACTGGCTTGTAGAAATAGGTTTTGTTTTTAGCACCATAGATGTTGTTGCTTTCCACCCTTGTCTCCATCACCACATTTCCAAACTTATTGTAGGTGAAGTCGGTGAAGTTGTTGCCGATAGCGCAACGGATAACCTTATCGTCGTTGTTGTAAGTGTATTTTCCCTTTACAGAATCTTGGTTGGCACCGTCTTTAGTATAAGAAGCGAAAGTTTCAATACGATTTTTAGCATCGTAAGTGTAAACATTACGTTTCAGGTAAGTATTCACGCCATTTTCGTTTTCAACCACACTTACCAAGTGTCCCTTGTCGTTATAATTGTAGGTGAGTTGTCGGTTTCCATAGTCCACACTTTCCAATCTGCCGTTCACGCCATATTTAGCAGTAGCATTTTCACCGCCATCGGCAGAAGTATAAACCTTTACAAGCTGATTCTTTTTGCTCTTATAAGCGATTTGCGTATGCTGTGTATATTTACCTTCGATCGACTGTTTCGAGAATTCAGTCAGTTTATTATCTTTATCATAATTATATACGAACACCCAAGAGATGTTTCTTCCGTCGTAAGAGACGTTTTCAGTGAGTTTGTAAGAGCCATCCTTGCCATACACCACATTCACGTTGCTCACCTTGACATTATTACCATTAAAGCCTTCCGCCAAGGTCAGTCTGCCTTTAGCATCGTATCTGTAGAAAGCCATACTGTCAACCCAGCCGCCCCATTCACCGAGACTGCGGATACTATCGAGCTGAACTTCTGCGTTTTTATTACCCAGCACTTTATCAATGCCAAAATGTCCATCCATTGGCTGACGTAGGATTGCTTGAGCGCTCAAAGCAGAAGCAAATGCAAATGCAGGAATGAGTAAGAATCTCTTCATAGGATTTCGTATTTTTGATTATTGCGATTTTTTGTTTGAAGATAATTGAGCAAAGCAAATTTATTTGTCATTGCATACGCAAACATATAACTTTTCTTGATAAATATCAATAAAATTTACATAAATCAACAAAGTGAATCTGTTGAGAAAAAACAAATTTTACGCACACAACAAACTAACACACAATAATTTACACAACTTTATACTTATAAAAGCATGTTGTATATCATATTATTTGCAATCTCATTTAATCTTTTTTAACACAAAAAAACGGGGGAAAGTGAACAAATGTGTAAAAAAGAGGCAAAGTTGTGGAACAACCACATATAAAAAACTCCAACAAAAAATAAAACAACTTCATATCGCCCTGAAAACAGGATTTCTCGAAAAGGAATCCTGTTTTTTCCCATCCTTTCCCTTCTGACAACTATCTTCTGTCTGTCCGAGCGTCTCAACACCGGGTTTGAAAAACAGGTAAGGTTTATCATGAACTAGGATCTCTTCTAAAAAAAGACGAGTGACTTTGATAAATAAGGGAAACCACAAGGGGATTGCCCCTACAACATAATGTCTGACGATACCATGTCAACGTTTGAACAAACATCAGAATTGAGTAAAATCCAACCAAGAATTGAGTAAAATATTTGGAAGTTTTGAGTAAAATCCTTTACTTTGAAACTTGAAATTTCCGAGTGAATAGATTATGTATCAACGCAAATACTACCAAATTATAAAAGAAAGGATCAACGAAGAGCGATTTGCCATCCAAGTGATTGCAGGTCCTCGTCAGGTTGGCAAAACAACCGTCGTTGGCCAAGTGCTTGATGATATTGAGATTCCGTTCTTATCGGAGACTGCCGATAGTGTTGACCCTGATAATCCGGAATGGATATCGTCAATCTGGGCAAACGCAAGGAGTATAATGCAAGTGCGCAGGTACAATGAGTTTCTTATTGTGATAGATGAGATTCAAAAGCTAAACAATTGGAGCGAATTTGTAAAGAAGGAATGGGATAGCGATACTCGTAACAAGATTAACATAAAAGTCATTTTGTTGGGTTCCTCGCGTCTGCTTATAAAAAAAGGTTTGACGGAGTCTTTGGCAGGCAGATACGAGCTGATACGCATGGGACACTGGTCGTTTGACGAGATGAGAGACGCATTCGGATTCGACATCAATCAATACATCTATTATGGAGGCTATCCCCAGGGAGCAAAATACATACAAAACGAGAAACGTTGGCGAGATTACATCAAAGACTCAATAATCGATCCCGTCGTTTCAAAAGATATTCTTATGACCACGACGATATATAAGCCTGCATTGCTTAAACAATTGTTTGAACTATCGTGTGATTATTCTGGGGAGATACTTTCATTAACAAAAATGATAGGACAGTTGAATGACGCCGGTAATGTGACAACCTTGTCTAACTATATAGATTTACTAAGCGATTGTCAAGCGGTAACAAAATTATACAAGTATGCCAACGACAATGCTCGAAAATTCAATTCCATACCCAAATACCAAGTCTTCAACACTGCGCTTATGAGTGCGAACACAGGGCGTGGATTCGAGAAAGAATTTACAGATTCCAAGCGTTGGGGTCGTTGGGTGGAATCTGCAGTAGGAGCCTATCTTGTCGGAAATGCAGAAGAATATGGCTATAAGGTATACTATTGGCGTGAGGATAATTATGAGGTTGATTTCGTATTAGAAAAAAAAGGAGTCCTAATAGCGATAGAAGTAAAAAGTGGACGACGCACGACTAACGAAGGTATCGCAATCTTTAATAAAAAGTTCTCACCTAAAATGGCTTTTGTTGTTGGGTCTGGAGCACTTAGTATAGAAGAATTCCTTACGCTGGATCTCGAAATGTTATTTGACTAGATTTTATTTCTTATTTTTTTGCGAACTTCTTCTTTTGGGCTTTTTATAGGTCTTTTTCGTCTGTTTTGAGTGAATCTTCAGTCACAATGGGCGTCTAGATGATAATTATTATCTCACCAAAATTTTTCTCACGCTGCCATCATTCATTTTCACGATATTGATGCCACGCATCAAAGCCGGTCTTCTGACACCTAAAACAGAATAAACAGCGACCGGCGTCTGTTCTTCAGCATCCATAATCTGGGCCTTAGTCACCTCATCCTTCAATTCATATCCGGTTTTATCGGCAGTGATATGGATATTGAACACAAACTTTGCCATAGCAGTTACGCCATCCTTTTGGAACTTGATGGCCTGACGAATGGTGTAGTCTGATCCGTTTTTAACCTTGCCCGGATACTGTCCGAGTGTGAAAGTGAGCGAATTGGCATCAAACTCACTGAACACATATCCCGACGCATAGTCGCAGCGATTGCCAGCAGCAGAAAACCAGTGTCCGTATCCGTTGGCTGAAGAAGCCGAGTTGTTGACCGTTCCGTCAGCATCCACCGCATAGAACATCGCCTGTCCGTTGGCAGGGCCTCCGTTGTTCCAAGTGGTCAGCAGGCCACCAACAGATGACGCCTGCATTTGGAAAGCAGTGCCCAGACTTGAAGCCGCCGCACCCTCCACCTTGACATTGACACCCTGATAAACGTTTGCAGAAGCAGGGAAAAAGACATCATAAACGATCTCCACATCGCTGATGGGTTCACCATCGGAGATGCTTGCCGCACCATAAATGTTAGAGCCCTTAAATTCAACCGTATAAGGCCACTGATCATCCATCGTAATTTTTTCGTTCCATTTATGCTGAACGTATTCCGACGGAGCCGGAGAAACGACGAGGAACAATTTGTTCACACCCTCAGGCACCACACAGGTTGCAGTTTCACTCACCTCGGCGTTGACATCCGCACCTGTGCAATACACCTTATCGTCATAAATGTATTTTCTCGATCCGTCGTTCATCAGAGCCACATAGCCAACATGGAAGCCACGGGATGCGTATTGAGAGCAGGCATTGTAAGTAGAGACATCGGCAACGGTGAACTTTTCACCATTATAATACTGTCTTGCGTCTGCGCTGAGAAGAGGAGCGCCATTGGCGAGCGATGTGAGTTCGACAGCAATCTCAGCACCCGCTTTTGGCACATTGAGTTGGATGATATTGAAACCCGTGCTTTGAGGGCAACTGCTGTAAGCCACCTGGTATTTAGAACCACCCAAGGAGATATAGTCGTAGCGGAGCGTACCGATGTATTTATCGGCCTCTTCCCGCACATTATCAATATCCATTGTCGCCATTTTCATGGCATATCGGAAATACTCCAAATAGAGATCTGCGGCAGTCATATTGTTCATTATCATGAAACTTTCATTCGGATCAGCACTTATGCCAGGATTGAATCTCCAAAGTTTACCGATGAAGTCAATTCCATATTTTTCTGCAAGGAAATAGTGCCACCAATACGATTGATATCTGTGCCACTCGTGCGTCATTGCATAGTTTGAGGTGTTTTTGAAGAGCCCCCAACTTTGTTCCCACTTCAACTCCGGAAAAGACTGGTTGGATTGCCATTGAGCGGTTTGTTCCCAGAAGGTAGATCCATTTCCGATGGCGTTTCTGAAACCAGAATATCCTTTTAAGTCGGCATAGACCTGAAACTGAAACGAATGTCCGACCTCATGGCCGACAGAATGTCCGACCGGCTTGCACGTGCTTGGACTCAACCACAAAGCACCGATGACATCATCATATCCGCTTCCAACACAAATCCAATCTGTCGTATGGTGGATGAGAATCATCATCTTATATTTTGAGACGTTGGAATTGCTTTCATCGCAGAAAGCCAGTTTGCCGACATTCATGGCATAAAAGCCCTCACATTTTTTCAGCAAATCGTCGATATTCACGCTGAAAGCAGAAGCAGCATCCGTCGGATTGGTGTTCCCATAGTTCTTATCCCAATAAACAATGAAATTATCACTTTCCTTTGAGCGGGATTTCGACCATGTGTATTTATTGTCCGGGTCGTTTTCGCTGTAAAGCATCGTATCGGTTTTGAATTTCCACTCCCAAGGGATGTAGAGGTTTTTTTGAGCAGACACCGACAAAGAAAGCAGTGTCGATGTCAAGGTTAAGATAGTAAGTGTAAGTGTTTTCATGATAATATATGTAGTTTATTTACGATTTCTTCGCCCACACGATGCCCTCATAGACATCGACGCCGTTGACGGTCTTCCATTCCGGACATTCCTGAACGACTTTCTCTTTCAGGAACGAGAAGGTGATGAG
>JAGHUM010000110.1 GCA_018064855.1 Candidatus Physcocola equi | reverse complement strand
CATCCATTGCTCCTTTCAGATTCACTTCAAAACATCCTGAAAAATCCACTTATAAAAATCTCCAACAAAAATATAAACAGTTTCTAATCCTCAAGCGATTTCGCCACGTACGCTTCATCTAAATTGACGAGTGAGGCAATTTCTGAAATATTTTTGCCTGTGGCAAAAAGAGTTTTTGCCATGGTGGACATTATTTTTGTTTGTTCTGCAAGTTGTTCTTTTTGTTCTGCGAGTTGTTCTTTCTGATTTTCAATAGTTAGATCTTTGTCTTTTAGTTCACCAAGAATCTCATCCTCCAGCATCATGGTGCGTCGGATGCTCGCATCGCTTGCGGCGCCTTTGAGAGTGCGTATTACTTCCTGCATATCCTCGTCATTAATATTTGCAGACAACAAAATTTTAGCCACCTTCTCGTTGGCTATCATGTATTTGAATACGGAGTCGTATATCGGATTTGCTATAAGTGTTGCCATAAATCAAGACTGGAAATATGATCACACAAAAATATGTGTTTTGCGATATTGTATTGATAATCACCAATTAGTAGAACCCGAAGACTTTTCATCTTTCTTTTTCCAGTTTAATAATTTTGCTTATAAGTTCCTTGTTGGTATTCAATAAATCTTTGTTTCTCTTTCTCAATGCATTATTTTGTGCAAGCAAATCTTTGTAAAGTTCTTCTTTCCTTACTATCATTCGAGCATCACGGTTCAAGGTTACATCTATTTCGTTCTGTTTTAATCTGTCTTTGAGTTCATCTATTTCTGATTTCAGTTGACCTATTTCCTTTTTTGCTTCTTTCAAAAGAATCCAATCAGGAATTAACTGAGGCTGATCCGATAGACCATTAATACTGTCAAGAAGTTCTTGCAAATCAGCTTGATCCATACGATAAAAGCAATTGTTGATTTTCTTAATAATTTCATCTCTAGAATTGTTCATAAACGCCCTAATTTATGTAGATACAATACATTTATTTGTGAGAAAAAAATTACGAGTTTTCATCTTACAAAGAAAACATCAAGAATTTATAATAACCGATAATGTCTTATATTATCTTCTGTCACATTACCTTTCGCGACAAAGCATCCCCCATTACATAAAACACCATTCATAGCGCATTTTGAACAACCTTTAGACAATACTGTATTATTCTTCTTTTCATAATACGCTTTTAGGAATGCTTCATACTTTTCAAATGGTATAAAATCTCCATTCTGTATCAAAGGGATGCTTTCATCTATAAATTGATTACAAAATTTTATATTGTATGACGCATCTATCAGTCCTGCACAATTTATCTGGCATACGCTTCCACCTCTAGGCACCGGGATATTGCTCCCATTTACGAAACAAAATGGAATCAAATGGTCCTGTCCCATTATAAAACCATTCGTTTGGCAATATTCCCACACAACCTCATAAAGTTCTACTAAAGCATCTCTATGCTCGAATATATTTTCTGTACAATCTAGTGTTAAACAAGGATTTAAGGATCCACTGTATTCTTTAAATTTTGCTAGTTGATCAATAAGCAGTTGCCCATCGGTTTTCGTTGTTATCTGGACTTCTAGACTTCTTCTACCAGGCTGATCTAACAACAACTTGTTCTTATTAAGAAGTTTCGAAAATCTGAAATTATAAACAATTGAATCGCTTTCTCTAGGTGCAAATTCACAAATAGCATCATTTATGGCATTTGTAAACACACTTACAGATCCAAAATATTTTTGTGCTATTTCTGTGATCATCTTAAAGTCTGGGTGAATAGTAGGTTCTCCACCCATAATCTTGATATTTTTTATTCCATTTGCACTAAAATACTGACATATAGATTCGAAATGTTCTTTATCCATGTAATTGCTCGTCCTATTTGTTCGGTTAAAACAATTCGGGCATTTTGCATTACACGATTCTGTGATATATATTCTAATGTTGTCCATTTTTATAATGTGAGCCAGGGTAGTTTTGTGCTATTCAAAATATCTTCTCTTTGAATTGTATCTTGAGGGATATAACACTTCCCATTACATTGATCACCGTAAATGAGGCAATCTTTACAAATCTTTTCCAAGCTTTTTTTCCGTAATCCTGTCGACGCAGCTCTTGAATAATTTCTTAATATTTTAAACGGTATCAAATTGTCATCTTTAAACATATTGACAAGTTTATCAGAAAACAAGTTACAAAACCGCACGTTATATTCTCCGTCAACTAATACCGCTTCATTTGGACATATTGTATTCAGCGCATGTGGAGGTAATTTTTCTCCATATGTAAAGCACAAAGGTAAATTACTCTGAAACTGAATTCTTACCAACGGGTTTTGAAATCTAACGTTGTTATAGATTTCATTAATTTTTTCTATCAATAACGATTTGTATTTAAAAATATTAATGCAATTGTCTATAACAAGGTTACATTCTATCCTGGCAGTATCTATGCTTGAAACTCTCAAAATATTTTCTGTTAATTTTTCTGTTTTCGTTTCATTTCCTATCACTATATCCAAATGCCTCTTCCCTGGATAATCAAGAAGAAAGCTCTTCTTATTCAGATTATTCGCGAAACTGAAATTGTAAATAATTGTGTCATTTTCACGGGGTTTATACAGGTTTAGAATTGAACAGTTGATTGCATTTGTAAAAAGATAAACTGTATCAAAATATTTTTGAGATATTGCCATAATTTCCTCGAAGTTTGGGTGTATTGTAGGTTCGCCCCCCATTATGGCAATCTTGTCAAACGAATTTCTCTTAAAATACTCACATAAAGCCGTAAAATGTTGGGTATCCATTTGATGTTTTTCACGGCTTCTGGCATTTAAGCAATAATGACAGAAGGCGTTGCAGCCTTCTGTCACCCACATGCGTGCCATATGCATCCTTTGTTCTTTCATATGGCAACAATGCTTAATTGATAGGTGTTGTGCAATCACTGTTCAATGAAGAACCCAATACTACAACAGTCACCTGTGGCTTAACATAAGTTTCTTTCATAATAGAAAATATTAATTGTTAATAAAATATATTACACCTCAACAAGCGAGGCCTTTTGCCATGATTCAATAAATGATTTTGCATCTATATCTGCTGCATCTTTGTCAATTCCATATTTATCGACTAGCAAGTTTGATATTGAAATTTCTGAAAAATCTTGGTTAATCAAAGATTTGAAAAGATAAGCAGCAGATGCATTCAAAGTAACAATTTTGTCAAAATCATTCGACCCCACATATTCTATGGTATATGTATTATCACTTAGTTTTCTCAGTTCTAAGTCTTTAATAAATTTCATAAACTATGAATTAGAATTTGTAAAAGGTGATAAATGTTTACTATTGTTTCATAATCATCCTCAATTTAGATATTCTTCACAGGCTTCACAATATAAGCAATCTAGTTCTGGAACATAATATGCTGTATGCTGTTCACACTGAGGGCATTGAACATATCTTCTTTTTGCAAAGGATGCCCCCATAATCTTTCTTATCAAATAACTATTTTTCACAATCCTAACCAATTAGTTAATTAATAATAATTTCATTATTAAGTAAAAAAGGGAAATTCTTATCTGTATTACAACATTTTTGAGAAATTCCAGGTAGATACACATAACACCCAACTTCACTTAAAGTCAAAACACAATGAATTTCTACCAAACTTTCTCATAATGCTATTACAGGCAATCAGACAATCAAGTCAAAAATACTCAATCATCTTCGTCTGGTTCACCATCCTCATTTTCGTCCCAAATAACCTTAGAAATCTTTACTGTGTTCCTACCTGACCAATTCCAATCCCAATCATCTTCGAAATAACCACCCATAGAAGAGTCGAGGCAATCTTCAATTTCATCGCGATCCATATTGTAGAAACGGACCTTAACATATCCCCAATAACAGCCATCATTTTCAGGCTCATCATCGTACTCAGAATCAACTATTTTCCAATTATCCCAATCTGAAAGCGAATCACAAATAATATCTTCAAAGCATTCAAGAGAATCACACAAATCACTCATAATATTGTTTTTTTTAATTTAAACTGGGCAAACATAAAAAAAAAAAAATAGCATCCAATTTTTCTATAAAAAATCTGCAAAAAAAATGAGCACAACAATTTTGTGTTTTGTTGTTACTTATCCACAGACAAAAGAAACCAAAATTTGAAACATTAAACTTCTCGTATCTCCCATGAAATCTATGAGAAAAACGAGATTGCACTTGTTTCTTGTTTTTTCGTAACTTTGCTTGGAAGTTCTTGTTCCCCTATAGCGGACTTTGATTTCATAACAAAAATGCACTTTTCATGAAGGAATTCAATACTGCGGGTACTTGTCGCCCCAATGTTCATTATATGGTGGACATCACCGAACGTTTGGAAATCATTCGCAAAATGATTGCCAAGGGGGAGTATTTCTGCATCAACAGAGGCAGACAGTATGGTAAGACCACCACACTTGCAGCTTTGGCCGACTACCTGAAGAATGACTATTGTGTATTCAACATCAGTTTCGAGGGATTAGGCAACAACTCTTTTTCCTCAGTTGAAAACACATGCGCAGAGTTCCTCAAGATCCTTAAAAGACATTCCAAAGTCAACAACTCGTCAATTGGCATGCAGACGCTTCTCAATGAGGTAGTTCCTATTGGTTGCAAACAAATTGAAAGCACAGATTTTTCAGAAATCACTGATGAATTATGCTCTCGTTCCGACAAGCCCATTGTGGTATTGATTGATGAGGTGGATCAGGCAAGCAATCATGATGGTTTCATCAGGTTTCTGGGATTGTTACGAAATATGTTCTTGTCGAAAGAAACGTTTCCCTCCTTCCAATCTGTCATACTCGCCGGTGTCTATGACATCAAAAACTTGAAACAAAAGATACGAACAGACGAACAACATCAGTACAATTCTCCTTGGAACATTGCAGTTCCATTCGATATTGACATGAGTCTTTCTGCGAAAGGAATTGCAAATATGCTTGCAGAATACAAAGCCGACCACAACCTGTCTTTTGACGAATCGTTCATTGGTCAGATGATTCGCGACTACACATCTGGCTATCCATTCCTCGTTAGCCGCATATGTCAGATTATCGACAATGAGCAATACACTTGGGATAAGGATGGTGTGTTGAAAGCTGTCAATAAGATTCTCAACGAAGGGAACACACTTTTTGATGATATCGCAAAAAAACTAAACGAGTATCCTGAACTTGAAAAAACGATTCGAGGAGTGCTCTTCAACGGAAACCAATATTCATTCAACTACTACGACAAGGCTACAAATCTGGCATTGATGTTCAACTTTGTCAAACAACAAGATGGTGCATTTGCTATCGCTTGCCGGATATTTGAAATCTGGTTCTACAACCTTTTCATTTCTCAAGACAAGAACTCCAAAACATTCCAACAAGGAATGATTGAAAAGAACCAATTCATCAAAGATGGCACCATAGACATGCCACTCCTGATGGAGCGTTTTGTTGTACACATGAACCAAACCTACAAGATGGACCATGACAACGAGTTTATTGAGAATGACGCTCGTAAAATTTTCCTCACTTATCTGCGACCTGTCATCAATGGAATAGGCAGTTACCACATTGAAGAACAGACACGCGACCATGAACGAATGGATGTAGTCATAGACTATCTCGGCAAGCGATACGTCATTGAACTTAAAATCTGGCGAGGCAACGCATACAACGAACGCGGCGAAGAACAACTTTGCCGACACCTCGAATATTTTGACCTGCAGGAAGGTTACCTTCTTTCTTTTTGCTTCAACAAAACCAAACAATCAGGTTTGCAGCCTCCAGTAGAATTGAATGGTCGCACATTGATTGAGGCTGTGGTATAATAATCATTTCTACTTATCACTTGGAACGGAGAAGCACCGAGAAGCTTCGGCCATTATCCAATTTAACCACATAAACGCCTGCACGACACATTTTGGCATTCAAGTAATCCACAACATCTTGACTGCCTTGAACAAGCACACGCCCCATGCAAATTCCATTAGCATCATATATCGTTGCAGACTGACCTTCTGCCGATATAGTTTCAATGCCAGTCTGAATATCCTCCAAATCAGACAATGAAAGACCAAACGCAATCCAGTCGATATTGGCATAGGCTCCTGTTATCAAAAGACGTAAAATGTGTTCGCCCTTCTCTATCGTATTGGTAGAACCATTTACATAAGTATATGTATTCCAGTTGGCAGTCTGCGGGATCTTTATAGTGTCGGAAACAGCCTTGCCATCGACCAGCAGTCTGAAGCTGGAGAAATCGAGACCACTCGCCACCTTGGCACGGAAAAGGTATTTAGACGTTTCCGAAGCATTGACAGTGTATTCCAACCATTCGCCGTCGGAAGTATAACCAATCGCATACCCTTTATCGGCGCCAAGTGAATCAACGGTCACAATATCCACACCATCCTCACGGTATTGCAGGCCTTGGTTTTCAATGTCTTTGTCGTAATAAGCGACACCCTGACCTCCGAGGTCATAATTCTCCGCATCCACACGTCCAGGCAACACAATCACCCCGTCAAAAGGCTCTTGCACCATGGAGTTTGAGAAGTCAGGCAAAGGAATGTTTTTATCCTTAATATAGAGGTATTTCGATTCAATGCCAGCCCTATCGGCTATGCCTTGATCAAATTTGTTGTTGTCGTGCGCATTGTTTGTTCCACACACGTTACAAGCAGTGCCGCCAGGTGCGTTTTTAGGCACATTATAGGCGATTTCAAATCCGGAAGTACCCTCATCCTGATAGATTGGGCAAGTCCAATAGTCAGCCCAATCCGAACCACTGATATCGTGGCTGTAGTTGTACATGATTTCGCCACCCGACCCTTGATTGGAAAGCGTATAGATGGCAGCACCGTCGCAAAGCAAACGGGCGATATGATGAATTTCATTGCTGTTGATCTTATTATTGGTCATGGCCGTTTCCTTTTTTGTCCAACCAAAACCGACAGAAATGCCCGAATAATTGGCATAACCCACTTCGTTGTGTTCGATTACGATGTAACGAGGATACCCAGCAAGGATAGGCACACCTCCTTGAATCTCATTGGTAGTGTTGAGCACCAAGTTGTTTTTCACAGTATCTCGCGTACAAATCTCATCCTTATCGCTTGGATTATAGCCCAAGTGGATCTCGGTAAGCGAGTCTGGTGCGAACTTGCCGATTGAGATGCCAGAGCCACCGATTTCATTGAACACATTGCCTTCAATGCGGGTGTCGTTCGTACCAGAAGTGAAATCAATACCCGTTGCTGCGATTTGCGTGAAGATATTATCTTCAATGATGATTCGGCTGGCGTTGGTAACTTCAATGCCAGCCTCTGGGTGCCAAAGCATGAACTCATTGGAGTTGAGCGGACCACGATCGACCACATTAACTGCATACTGGCCCGCCTGCAAATTGAGGAAGCCCTCTTTGCTTGGGCGCAAGAAATTGGTGTGAGCGAAAGTGATGCCTTTGAAGCTGATATTCTGCACTTTGTTTTTTGTGCTTTCGCCGGAGATTTCAATCAAAGTCTCCACATTAGGAGCGACCACATTGGCCACCATCATGTCTTCACCCGAACGTGGTTTATAATAAAGCACATTATCGTCTTCATCGAGAAACCATTCGCCCTCCATATCGATAAAGTTGTAGTCGTTTTCAAGATAATAAACCTGCTGTTTTGGCGGATTGCTCATAAACGCCACGCCAAGCATCGGATATTTGCGACGGAACAAACGGGTGCGCTCCGGGTCTTTCGGGATAAGTTTGGTGATATTGCCATACTGCTTCGCTTCATCGAGACGAAGAATCTGATCAGCCCAAGCGATCATAACGTGGATTTCGGCGTTTTTGACGTTTTTCATCGGTTTAATCTGATCGGTGAATACGTCGAAAGCACGACCGAGGGTGTCCGGTTTGCTCAATCGGTTGAAATAATGGTCTCCATTTGCTTTGACATTAGGATGTCGCGCACGTATTGCCTTTTTCCCGTTCACATAAAGCTGACGGAAACGAGCATCCACCCCTCTCGCACACCATATATTATTGGAAGCGTCAGCCAACTCCCAATTTAGAATCGGAATACCGCCAGAAACCATCACCGTCTCGCCAGGAAATCCCTCATAACGAACGAAATGGCCATTGTTTCCACCATCGGCATTCGTCAGTTTCAAAGTGCTGCTGAGTTGATGCGTACCTTCCCTCAAATACACAATCACATCTTCCTTCATATCTCCATTCACTCCTCGCACCGCCTTCTGGGCGCGCTCAAGGGTCTTAAACGGAGCAGATTTAGATCCGTCGGCTGCATCATTTCCAGTGGGCGACACAAAAAACTCAGTAGCAGCATTCGCTGCCGCCATCCATCCGAGCAATGCAAACCCAAGCAATAACGTTTTCTTTTTCATATTTCTTATGTCATGTAGTAGATTCGACAAAATTGAGTTTTTACGCTTACAAAGAAAAAACAAAAGCGGCAAGAGAATTTGGATTATTCAAGCAAAAAAATATAGAAAACAATCATCTGCGCATGAGAGTAATGTTTGCATCATATTTTTTATTACTTTTGTGCTGAATGATCAAAAAAACGTTTGAAAAAAAATCGTAAGCATCATGGCGGAAAAGACAAAACTACCTAAATCGGCGGTTCTGGAACTAACCTATAAGTGCAACCACAAATGCTTGTTTTGTTCGTGCCCATGGTATGCGCCCCACTCTACCTACCCCATGGGTAAGGAATTGGAGTTCAGCCAATGGAAGCAAATCATAGACAAGTTTTACGACGAAGGCATTGAGAACTTTTCCATCACCGGAGGGGAAGCCATTCTATACAAAGAGACGCCAGCAGTCATCAAGCACATAAGAGCAGAGGGACTGAAACGCGGATTAAACAAGAAGATAGTGCTCATCTCCAACGGGAAAGCCATGAATGAAGACTGGCTGCGTTTTTTTAAGGAGCAAAACGTACACCTGTGCATGAGCATGCCCGGCTACAAGACCTTCAAAGACCTGACAGGCAACGACAATGTGAAAGGTGTGCTGGGCTGGTTTAGGAAAGCAAAAGAACTGGAGTTGACCACGACAGCCAACATCACCGTAACAAAAATCAACTACGACGAGCTTTTCGAAAACATTTCTCACGCACTGATCAATGGCGCCTCATCCATTCTGCTCAACAGATTTCTTCCCGGCGGAAGAGGATTGAACCATATAGACCAACTGCTTCTTACACAAGAACAGTTGAAAGGACTGCTCGACACCGCAGAAGAAGTGCTGACCTACGCAAACAAATACGGGAATTTAGGCACCGAAATCGCAGGTTGCTCCATTGAAGACGAATTGGAATACAAACATCTCAAGTTTGGTTACCGCTGCTCTGCCGCATCGCATTTCTTTGTTGTTGATCCTTCCGGACAGATACGCACATGCAACCATTCTCCCCACATCGTAGGTCATGCCTTATCCACTCCGATGATTCAAGACACCGACTACTGGAACCTGTTCGCCAACAACGAATACAAGCCTAAGGCTTGCAAAGGATGCAACATGGAGAAAGTATGTGATGGAGGATGCCGAGAAGTAGCCCATATTCTTCACGGAAACCCGACCGCCATAGACAGCAGTCTCAACCACCCTATCCAACCCATAAAGTAAACTATAGGTTACGAAAAAACATGAAGAAAAAATTATCAGCCTTGATAAGCAGCATCCTGATGCTTAGCAACACCTCATGCAACAGTTCATCTGATTCCCAGAATGGAGATAAAAAAAGCCTCACAGAGCGCCTGAAGACACTGTGCAGCGACCTAAAACCAGAGTTGCCGCCCATAGAAAGTGCCATGTGCTATGATGTGGCCGCCCCGACAGTGGAATTGGGCCCCTGCATAGAATGCGGGAAAGAAATCATCGATTTCCCCTATTTAAAAAACAACATAGACGAAAGGATTCCAAGCCTTGCCCGATATGGTTACGAAGCCACCACATCGTGCGTATGCGACACCTGTGTAAAAAAGATGCTGCAAGAAAAAAGAATCGTATCTGACCAAGAAGGCGACGAAACGACTTATGAGGAACATTCCTATGTGATATTGAACATCAAGAGAGAAGGAGATGAAGCATCTCGCCAGATCATCATCACCCATGAATCTACAGTCACCGACTTCATAAGCTGCCTCAAAAAACAGAAAAAAGAAGACGAAGGTAATGAAAACATCACTGAAGACGAGAAAACCGCCTATCAGCTATTGACTGGCAAAAATCTCTAAATTCCCCTGTCACTTTCAACAAACACAAAAGGGTGTGAATCATTGATTCACACCCTTTATCATTCTATTGACTATTTCAATTTACTTTAATTCGGTACCACCAAATTCCATCAGGTAAGCCTTGATGAAATCGTCGATGTCTCCATCCATCACAGCCTGCACGTTGCTGCTTTGATAGTTGGTACGATGGTCTTTGACACGGCGGTCGTCGAAGACATAACTACGGATCTGCGATCCCCATTCAATCTTTTTCTTGGCAGCCTCCACTTTGTCACGTTCAGCCATTCTGTGCTTCAACTCCTTATCGTAGAGGATTGAGCGCAACTGGCGGAGTGCATTTTCACGGTTTTTCGGCTGGTCTCGTGTTTCCGTGTTTTCCACCAAGATTTCCTCTTGTTCGCCAGTGTAAGGGTCGGTGAACTGGTAACGGAGTCGGACACCCGATTCCACTTTGTTGACGTTCTGACCACCTGCACCACTACAACGGAAAGTATCCCATGAGATTTTGCTTTGCTCCACATTCACCTCGATACTGTCGTCAACCAAAGGCACGACGAAAACAGAAGAGAACGAAGTCATACGTTTACCCTGCGCATTGTAAGGCGACACACGCACCAAGCGATGCACACCATTTTCACACTTCAGGTAACCATAAGCCATATCTCCGTGAATTTCGATGGAAGCAGTTTTCACACCCACGGTATCACCTTCCTGAAAGTTGGAAATGGAGTATTCGTAACCTTTTCGTTCACACCAGCGCTGATACATGCGGAAAAGCATGTCGGCCCAGTCTTGCGCTTCGGTACCACCCGCACCAGCCACAATTTTGAGCACAGCGTCCATGTGGTCTTCCTCATTGCGCAACATATTTCGCAACTCAAGGTCTTCAATGAGCGCCATGGCGTGGTTGTAAGCAGCATCCACTTCCTCTTCGGTCACGATCTCCTCTTTAAAGAAATCGAACGCATTTTGCACCTCATCGGCGGCACTATGTACTTCATTGTAGAGCTCCACCCATTTTTTGAGTTCCTTCACTTTACGCATTTGCGCCTCAGCAGTTTTGCGGTCATCCCAAAAACCAGGAGCCTGGGTGTGGAGTTCTTCCTCTTCGATTTGAATTAACTTCGCATCGACGTCAAAGATACCTCCTCAACGCGCCCTCGCGTTCCAACACATCTTTAAGTTGGTCTGTCGTAATCATTGTTAAATAATCTTTTTTATATAATCTAATCTTGAATTTCTGTAATTAGTGCTTATACATCTCCTCGATGGCCTCTGCATAGTCTTTGTAGATGACCTTTCGTTTCATTTTGAGTGTATTAGTAAGCTCACCATTGTCGATGGTGAAAGGTTTTTCGAGCAGCGTGAAATACTTCACCTGTTCATAAGCCGCGATGCCCTCTGTAGCAGAGGCAATGCGCTGAGCGATGAAGTTGTAGATCTGCTCGTTGGCAAGCAATTCCGCACGGTTGCTGAATGCGATGCCCTTTTCGCGCGCCACATTTTCAAGTTGCTCATAAGCAGGCACGATAAGCGCTGTGACATATTTGCGGTCGTTTGCCACGATACAGCTCTGTTCGATGTATTTATCGTTTTCGATGAGCATCTCGATCTGCTGTGGAGCGATGTATTTGCCGTTGCTGGTTTTGAAAAGCTCTTTGATACGTTCGATCATGATGAGCTGTTGCGGACGAGTTTTTCCATCGACAACCTGACCGGGAATAATCTGTCCGGCATCGCCCGTACGGAAGAAACCATCTTCAGTGAAACTTTCCTTATTCGCCTCAGGCTTGTTGTAATACCCTTTGGTGATCGTCTTCCCCTTGAGGAGGATTTCGTTGTTGGCCGGGTCGATTTTAATTTCAATTTCATCCATCAACTCACCGCAAGTCTTCATATTGTAGTGATGGTTTTCCTCATTGCAACAAGTAACCGTAGCAAACGTTTCTGTAAGACCATACCCCACAACGAGATTGATGCCGACGCTGTGCATGAAAGCGTTCACCTTTTCGTTGATCGCCGAACCAGCGCAAGGGAAGAGCATACCCTTGTCGATACCAACTGCTTTTTTCAACACTTGGAAAAGAGTCTTCTCGTAGAATTTATAACGAAGCGAAAGCAGGAAAGAAGGTTCCTTACCCACCATTCGATGTCCAAGATTATATTGTTCGCCCACGCTGATGGCATGACGAGCGAATTTGCGGATCAGTCCGGGGAACGAATCGATTTTTTCGTTTACGCCCGAATAAACCTTTTCCCAGAAACGAGGGACAGCACACATGGTCTGAGGGTGCACCTCACGCAAAGTTTTCTGTATCTCTTTAGGGTTCTGGTTAATGTAGATCGGCATCTGGTTGGCCATGCAGACATAAGTCCACCCTCTTTCGAAGATGTGGCTGAGCGGCAAGAAGCACAAAGAAGTGTAATTGTGCTGCAAAGCCGTCAAACGCGCCTTGTGTATGCGCAGGCACCCGTTAGCGTTTTCATGTGTTAACATCACGCCCTTAGGCTCGCCTGTGGTGCCGGAAGTATAGATGAGAAGCGCCAAATCATCTTCGTTGAGTTGGCTTTCACGTGTTTGCATTTCAGCAGAGAAATCGCCCTGCTCAGCCGACTTGATAAAATCGTTCCAACGGATGGCTTGTGTCACACCCTGGAAATCGATTGAAGGATCAATACCAACAATCTGTCGGATAGGAGTGTCACCAGTGTTAATCGCTTTTACAACCTCATTGAACTGGAACTGTTCGCCAGCGAAAATAATTTCCGTGTGAGCATCTTTGGCAATATAAGCCACTTGGTCGGCAGTCTGAGTTGCATACATAGGGACAGCAACTGCACGAATCGACTGCAAAGCCAAATCGACCATCACAATTTCCACCATATTTTGGGAGAAGATACCTACCTTATCCTGTACCTGAACGCCATTAGCAATAAATGCAGCAGCCAAACGCTTTACCGTTTTATCTATCTCGCTCCACGAGACAGCATCCCAAGCGTTTGTTGATTTGTTTTTTTGGAAAAAAGCAGTCTTATCACCGTGAAGTCGAGCATTTTCTGCAGACAAACGGCCCAAATGGAAATTATTATTCATACAATAATCATGTTTATTCGGCAAAAATAGACCAATATGCCGAAATATCCAAAATTTCGCAAATAATAGTTGTAAAAGAAATTACTTATTTAAGACAAACAACCAAAATTCGTTCAAACAACCTCCGTTGCATCATCAGATTTCAGCACATCGGAATTCAGGAAATGATTCTTGTTTGAGCGAAGTTTAGCCAACGCCTTTTGCGATGCCTTCTGCTGGCTTTCCCTCTTGGAATATCCCTCACCAGAGCCGGCAGGGATTCCATTGACCATGACCATAGTTCTAAAAACAGGGTTTCCAGCCATGTCTGGTTTGTCGCTCAACAATTTAAAGTCGAGAGCAGCCTTGTTTTTTTGGCACCACTCAAGAAGTTTCGACTTGAAGTTTTGCTCGACCTGCATAAGTTTTTCGAGATTGACGTATTTGCCAACCACTTGGTCGTTGAAAAACTTACGACACTCATCGTAACCTTGGTCGAGGAAAAGCGCCCCCACTAAAGCCTCAAGAGCATTGCCGTAAATATTGATATTGTGAGTCTGATTTTTCAGCGCAACTTGAACAACCTTATCGATGCCCATGCTTACAGCCACCTTGTTGAGCGTATCCCTCTGAACGAGTTTAGCACGAGCGTTGGTCAAAAAACCCTCATTTCTGTTGGGGTAGTTATGGTAGAGAATATCGGCAGCCACAGCATCGATGATGCCATCGCCCAGATATTCGAGTCTTTCATTGTTTACAGCCTTTCCGTCGTTTCTTTTAGCCTGCGACTTATGTGAGAAGGCGACCTCATAAAAAGTTATGTTTTTCGGAGCAATGCCCAGTTTGGCAAGCAAAAGATAAGGCTCTTTCCGGGGAGCCGTCAAGAGCCTTAATTTCTTTAATAGGTTATCTAACACGCGTAAAAAATTATTTAGCGAATTTTTTAACAATAACGGTTGAATTGTGGCCACCGAAGCCGAAAGTGTTTGAGAGAGCTGCTCTCACTTCACGTTTCTGAGCCTTGTTGAAAGTATAATTCAACTTAGGGTCCAATTCAGGGTCAACATCATCGTCGGCATGGTTGATAGTCGGCGGGATGATATCATTGGCCACAGTGAGCACACAGAAGAGCGCTTCTACAGCGCCAGTAGCGCCCAGCATATGTCCGGTCATAGACTTAGTCGAACTGATGTTCAACTTGTAGGCTGCATCGCCGAACACTTCCTTCACACCCTTGATTTCGGCGATGTCGCCAGCGTGGGTAGAAGTACCGTGCACATTGATGTAGTCGATGTCTTCCGGTTTCAATTCAGCGTCTTTCAAAGCCGCCTCCATCACGAGTTTAGCGCCCAAACCTTCTGGGTGAGGGGCTGTGATGTGGTGAGCATCTCCAGAGCCGGCTGTGCCTACAACTTCAGCGTAGATTTTCGCACCACGCTTAAGTGCATGCTCCAATTCTTCAAGAACCAAGCAACCCGAGCCTTCGCCCATCACGAAACCGTCGCGAGAAGCGCTGAACGGACGTGAAGCACTTTGAGGATCGTCGTTGCGGGTAGAAAGTGCCCTCATAGAGTTGAAGCCACCCACACCAGCCGCAGTAATAGCAGCTTCTGAACCGCCGGTCACTATAGCATTGGCTTTGCCAAGGCGAATAGTGTCGAAAGCGCAACAGATGGCGTTGGTAGAAGAAGCACAAGCAGAAACGGTGCCGAAGTTAGGGCCACGGAACCCAAACATCATTGAGATCTGACCAGCGGCGATGTCGCCGATCATCTTAGGAATGAAGAATGGGTTGAAACGTGGAGTACGTTCTTCAGCAGAGCTTGAGTAATAAGCGCCTACTTCTTCTTCGAAAGTAGAGATACCACCGATACCAGAAGCGAAGATGACACCGACGCGGTTCTTATCGAGCGTGTCCATATCGAAGTTCGCATCCTTTACAGCTTCAGTAGCGGCAGCCACTGCGAACTGAGCATAGCGGTCAAACTTTCTGGCCTCTTTCTTATTATTATCAAAGCAAGGCAGCGGATCAAAGTTCTTCACCTCGCACGCGAACTGAGTCTTGTGCTTAGAGGCGTCGAAAAGTGTGATCGGCGCAGCGCCGCTTTTTCCCGCAAGGGCAGCTTCCCATGTTTCTGGAACATTGTTTCCGATTGGGGTAACGGCACCAAGGCCGGTAACAACCACTCTCTTCAATTCCATACTTTATGAAAAAAGCTAAAGGGGAAAAATTACTTAGCAGCTACAGCAGCTTCGATGTGTTCGATTGCAGCACCTACAGTAGTGATCTTTTCTGACTGATCTTCAGGGATAGTGATTTCGAACTGTTTTTCGAACTCCATAACCAATTCTACAGTGTCCAAAGAGTCTGCACCAAGGTCGTTAGTGAAGCTAGCTTCTGGAGTAACTTCTGACAATTCAACACCAAGCTTGTCAGCGATGATTTCTTTTACCTTTTCTGCAATTTCTGAGTTTGCCATAATAAATTATGAATTTGATTAATAAATGTTATAATTACAATACTTTTTGGCAAGTCTGTCTTGCCCTTGAAAATTATTTGCGATTGCAAAGGAACGAATTTTTATCCGTTCCGCCAACCATTTAACTAAAATTTGCACAAAATTAACCATTTTGAGCATAAAAAATAAATATTAAGCATAAATTTGCATCCAAATATGAAAATAACCTGCTTTTACGGGCTGTTTTCAAGGTGTTTGATCTTTAAACAAGTAATAAAATGATAAAAATAGCCATTTTCGCCTCTGGTTCGGGCAGCAATGCAGAAAACATCATCGAGTATTTCAAGGGAAACGAAAACGTGTCGTTTCCATTCATCCTCTGCAACAAGAAGGATGCTTATGTGCACGAACGCGCGAAGAAGCTGGGCGTGCCTTCGCAGACATTCGCGAAGAGCGAATTGGAAGACGGCTCCATTTTGAGATTGCTTAAAGAGAACAACATCGATTTCATCGTGTTGGCTGGTTTCTTGCTCAAAGTGCCAGAAGCCATGGTGGAAGCCTATCCTCACCGCATCGTCAACATCCACCCTGCCCTTTTGCCTAACTATGGCGGCAAAGGCATGTATGGTCACCACGTTCATGAAGCTGTGGTGGCTGCCGGCGAAAAGGAAAGCGGCATCACCGTTCACTATGTTGACCAGCACTACGACCATGGTTGCACCATACTTCAAGAGAAATGCGCTGTGGCTCCTACCGACACGCCAGACGACGTGGCTGCCAACGTGCACAAGCTAGAATACGCATTCTTCCCTAAAGCCATTGAAATGGCGCTGAAGGAACAGTTTGGGGTGTGAGTTATGAGCTGTGAGTTATGAGTTATGAGTTATGAGCTGTGAGCTGTAAGCTGTGAGTTATGATGAGCTGTGAGCACCATCGTAAGTCTTCTTTGAGAGGAGAACCTTTAATATAATATTTGGATTTCAGGAAATGAAAGATAAAGAATATAAACGTACAGAGATATCGAGTCTGGGAGAGTTTGGCCTTATCGACCACCTCACCAAAGACCTTCCAACCCCAAACGCATCCACACTTAAAGGCGTGGGGGATGACTGTGCCGTGCTCGACTACAACAGCGGCAAGCGTGTGCTTGTCACCACCGACATGCTGATGGAGGGTGTTCATTTCGACCTGTCCTACACCCCGCTTAAGCATCTTGGCTACAAAGCCGCAGTGGTCAACATATCCGACATTTGCGCCATGAACGGCACACCAAAGCAAATCACTGTCAGCCTTGCCCTTTCCAAGAAATTCGGCCTGGAGGATGTGGAAGAACTATATGCCGGCATACGCATCGCCTGTGAGAAATACGGCGTCGATATCATCGGAGGCGACACCTCCGCCAGTCTTACAGGACTAGCCATCAGCATCACCTGCATTGGCGAGGCAGACGCCGACAAAATCGTCTATCGCAACGGAGCGAAGGAAAACGACCTCATCTGCGTAACCGGAGACCTCGGAGCGGCCTACATGGGTTTGCTCTTTTTGGAGAGAGAAAACAAAGTGTTTCAGCAGACCGGCGCCCGTCCGGATTCCGATGGTGCCGAATTTGCATCACGCAATTACATAATAGAACGCCAGCTCAAGCCGGAAGCCAGAAAAGACATCATAGAGGCACTTGAACGCATCAAAGTGGTACCAACCTCCATGATGGACATCAGCGACGGACTTTCCAGCGAACTGCTCCACATCTGCAAGCAGAGCAATGTGGGTTGCCGCATATACGAAGACCGCATTCCTATTGACTACCAGACCGCCGTAATGGCCGAAGAGGTGAACATGAACGTCACCACAGTAGCACTGCACGGAGGCGAAGACTACGAATTGCTGTTCACCGTTCCTCTTGAAATGAACGATGTATTCCAAAACCTGCCAGGCGTAAAGATCATCGGTCACACCACCAAGCCAGAACTTGGCAGTTACCTCATTTGCAGAGACGGACAAGAATTCCAGTTAAAAGCACAAGGTTGGAATGCCTTCACTTCTGAGACAGGAGACGACACACATCAAAACGAACAACAATAAAAATATGAATACCAACCCAACCGGCAAGGAACGCATTGCAGTATTTCCTGGCAGTTTCGACCCATTCACCATCGGTCACTACTCCATCGTGAAACGTGCGCTCGCCTTTGTCGATAAAATCGTCATCGCCATAGGCGTGAATGAAGCGAAGCACACATTTTTCACACTCGACGCCCGCAAGGAGATCATCCATCAGGCTTTCGCCAACGAACCACGCATCATAGTGGATAGTTACGACTCGCTCACCGTAGATTATGCGAAGAAAGTCGGCGCCACCATCATCCTGCGCGGCATCCGTTCCATCCAAGATTTCGAGTACGAGAAGACCATTGCCGACGCCAACAGAAAACTTTCCGGCATAGACACCATCCTGCTTTTCACAGAGCCAGAGCACTCATTCATCAGTTCAACTGTGGTGCGCGACGTGCTCCGCTATGGTAAGGACGTGGCGGAATTCATGCCACCAGGCATCGACGTGAGCAAAATGAAACGCAAATAAATCATGGTGCCCAACATCGACGAACACTACATGCGCCTCGCCCTTGAGGAAGCCAAGAAAGCGGAAGAGCAAGGCGAAGTGCCTATTGGCGCCATCATTGTGCATCAAAACACGATTGTCGCCCGCGCCCACAACCTGACGGAGACCCTCAACGACGTCACCGCCCATGCCGAGATGCAGGCCATCACCATAGCCGCCGGCGAGTGTGGGAAATACCTCAACGAATGTACCCTTTACGTCACAGTGGAGCCCTGCATCATGTGTGGCGGCGCCATTGGCTGGGCGCAAGTGAAAAAAGTGGTGTATGGAGCATCCGACCCCAAGCGCGGATACTCCAATTTCAGTCCGTCTCCCCTCCATCCCAAGTGTGAGGTGGTGAGCGGAGTGTTGGAAGAGGAATGCGGCAAAATCGTGAGCAACTTTTTCAAAAAGAAACGCTAATACCAGCAACCGAAGCAAAACATGTCCGACTCAAAGAAAATCATCGCCACCATGGCGTCGAAAATACTGATTCTCGTGTGCAGCTTCGGCACGACGACGCTAACCGCCCGGCTATGGGGAGCAGAGGGGCGAGGTTTAATCGCCCTTTACATTGCCAACATCAGCGTCACATCCATTTTCACCAACATCCTCACCAACAGCAGCGCCTGCTATTATCTGGCACGCACCACAGCTAAGCGGCTGTGGATGCTTTCTGTTGTCTGGACTCTTTTGGTCTGTGCCGGTACCACCTTCTTTTTTTATGGATCGAGCAATCCTGACGCGATCGACACAGAGCAAAGTCTGCTCTTCTTCGCCACCTGCGTACTTACAGGTTTTTGCTCTTTTCATCACTCCATATTCATAGTGAAAGAACGCATCGACTATTACAACCTGGCGACCATGTTGCAGTCGGTGCTGATTTTCTTTTTCTTGGTAGTGGTCCTCCTTTTATTTCACACAGACAGTTACGTCTATTTTTACGTCCATCTGTTGGCTATGGGTTGTATCTTTCTGATGTGCACAAAAATGAGGTCAAACCTCAAAGTCGATCTTGGCTATCAATGGCATTGGTCGGACTTAAAAGACAACATCGTTTTTGGCGCTCAAGAGGAGATGGGCGAGTTTTTGAAGTTTTTAGGATTCAGGCTCCCCTATTATTTCCTCGGATACTTTTGCGGACTGGCCTCCGTGGGTGTTTTTTCCGTGGGCGTGGCCCTGTCGGAGGCTGTGGGCATAATCAGCCGAAGTTTCGGATTGGTGCAATACAGCAAACTGCTTCAGCCGGGACAGGAAAACGACCTTGAAGCCATCCGTTTGACCACCCGATACGCAATGGTGAGTCTGTTAGTCTCCACGGCTTGCATCGGCATCGCGCTACTGCTGCCAAACGTCATCTACACCACCATATTCGGCGACGACTACAGCAATTTGAAAACAATAATCCTATGGCTATCGCCGGGCGTTTTAGCCCTTTCCGTTTCCCGCGTATATGCCCATTATTTTTCCGCCACCGGCCGTCTTAAAGCTTTAGTGGTCGGTCCCGCATTAGGCGCATTGCTCGCCCTGGTGCTTTCCTATTCCCTCATAGCGCATTTGGAATGGAAAGGCGCCTGCATCGCCAACACTGCAGCCTATCTTGGCACAGCCGCAGTCCAAATGGTATGGTACAAAGTGATGGTGCGGAAAATCGTTGGGGGAAAGCCATCAGCATCCAATTCTGCAAACAACACCTCAAAATAATGAAACTCTTCAACAATAAACTGACACAGGTCATCACATCCCTCTTCCTTTTCGGAACGCCTGCCGCTGTATTAGCGCAGACCACAGAAGAGAGTGCGCCAATGGCAAAACCCAAGGCTGTGTTTCCCAGCATGAACCTAGTAGATGTCAAATACGAACATTTTTTCCCGTATGAATACGGAATGAAACGAGACGGCAACCGTATTGAGATGGGAGAAAACAAGCAGCAACGCGTCAAAGCCGGTTTACTCATCCCCTTCTACATGAAAAACAAGTGGATCGTCAACGGACAGATACGATACAAATACGAAAAATATGACTTTGAGAACGTTGAGCATTACCGCGACAGTCTCAGCCTCATGCACGACGACCGTGAAGAATACCATTTCTTTGTAGGCGCAATCCGCGCCACTTACCAGCCCACCCTATGGGGGAAACCAGCGCTGTTCACAGCCAGCGTGTTTGCCGACGGATCAAACAAAGAACTTATTGAGCGTGTGAATGTGGACGCACTGGGAAAAATCACCCTTTACAAAGACGAGACAACCACGTTTGACCTCGGCTTGGTGGCAACCACATCACCCACCGCCATTTTCTATGGTATTCCATTCTTCATGCTCGAGCACAAACTGAATGAGAAATGGACACTTGACCTCGTTTTCCCTCAAAGTGGTTACCTGCGCCGAAGCATTGGCAGCAATGGGCGCCTTTCGGGAGGCGTGTCTTATGTGAGTGAACTTTCATTCATCTACCCAGACCAATCGACATACGCACATTCCGCCTACACCTACAGCCGCAACGAAATCAGAGAAGAACTGCTTTATGAGCATTCCCTCGCCCCAGGTTTAGTGTTCAACGTGCGCGGCGGTGGCGTCACAGAATTCTGGAACAAGATGAAAAAGAAAAACACCAGCGACAAGTTTGTCACCACCTGGGCGCCACCTGTCCATGGTTTTGTCGGCATTGGGGTTTCATATATGCCACAAATCAAAAAGAAATAAAACCGCCACCGTTGCGGGAATGGCTGTATCTTCAATGAAGTACAGCCATTTTTTATTCATTATTGGCAAAAAAGTGTGTTTTTTTCCCTAATTTAGCGAAAACATAACCACAAACATATCATAATCATGACAAACCATCTGTTGGAGATTGAAAACGAGGCACAGGCCCTCTCCCTACTAAAAACCCACGAAGGAGTAATCAGAAACGTGGCATTTCAAGACATTGACTTCACCCAAATCGCTGAAGAAGCGGAAAACCACACCTACTCTGACTGCCTATTCCTCGGCTGTGAAATGAGCAGCAAGATGCTGGAACTGATTGGAAAGTCGAGCAGTGTTTTCCCCCAACTCAACAAGCCATTCAAAAGTTTCCGTTCAGAACTCTACAACGCAGACACCCTGTATGAAGGCTATGAATTGGGAAATCCCAATTCATTTGAAAGCACGTTTGACCAACGCGTTTACAAGCACTATATTGAAAACGGAAAAGAAGCAAGCGACATCAGCGAAACCCTAGCCCGATCGATGCACGACCATTCGATCAGCGACGCCATGGGCGACTTCCTCAAAAATTTTGATGAAAGAAAGGTTGTCAGCGTCATGGGCGGACATGGGCTTAAACGTACCGACCCAGCGTTTCGCCAGGTAGCCATCATCAGCAAGAAACTGACAGAAAGCGGCATACTGATGGTCAGTGGAGGCGGTCCTGGTGCCATGGAAGCCACTCACCTCGGCGCATGGATGGCAGGCAGAAGCGAAGCCGAATTAGACGAAACCATCAGCATGATGTCTCCATGGCCATCATACACCGATGAATTATGGTTCGACTCGGTGATGCAGGTGCGCCATCGTTTCCCAAATCCAAAATATGTCAGCCTGGGTGTACCAACCTACCTGTATGGTCACGAGCCATCAACCCCATTGGCAACCCACATCGCCAAATATTTCACCAATGCGATCCGTGAAGACGATATTCTCACCATCGCCAAAGGCGGCGTCATCTACTCGCCAGGCAGCGCCGGCACATTGCAGGAAATCTTCCAAGACGCGGTGCAAAACCACTATCTCAGTTTCGGCTATTCGTCACCTATGGTATTCCTCAACAAGGACTTCTGGACCAACGAAATGCCGATATTCCCACTGCTTGAGCATTTGGTAGGCAAAAACAAATATAAAAACCTGTTGCTCTCCCTCTGCGACGAGCCTGATGAAGTGGCAAAAGCCATCTTAGATTTCTCCAATCAAAACTGCTAACATCCTAAAAACATGAATAAATATGCTCCACTGGCCGTCCTGTTTTTATTGACAGCCTGCAACCAGCCTCAAAAGGTGACGACAGACGATGCCACTGCCGATACTGTTGCGACAACCACAAGCAACACGACGACTGCCGCAGAAAAGTCAGAAGACACCAACACAGGATTCAGCAAAGAAGACTTGGATATTCCAAAAGAAAAAGAAGAATCATTCGTTGTTGAGGAATCATCAAAAGACACTTATATTCCATTTTGTTTCTCATTCAAGGAAAGCAAACAGCAGTATAAAGCCACCTGCAAAGACACTGCACAATTTGCCACACTCGTCAAAGCCCCACTTAACTACATCGGTATTTGGAGCACTTGCGATGTGAACGAAGATGGGAAAACCGACTACCTTATCGGCGTCAAAGGCACAGACAAGGAATGTTTTGAAGAGGATATGAGGGGAGAGATGGTAGATCGCAACAGACGCGGTTTCATCCTTGTCATCAATAAGGGCGACCACTTTGAAACCGACATATACAACCTCAACTGCTTCCTTTCGGAAAATGAAGACGGAGGCGTCTATTACGCACCCGAATTGACTGTTGGTGCAGATGGTAAAAAACTGAACGTGGAATATTCACACGGCAGATATGGCTTATGGAACTATACATTCAACTACGCCAACGGGAACTACGAATTGGTAAAATGCTTTAGAGAAGAGAACCAAGGTCCTGTCACCGAAACAGAATCGCAACTCGATATAAGCAGCAACACTTTGAAGATAAAGCATTTGAACGGAGACTGGACAACATACGGAGAAGATGGTCCGAGTGATTCTGATTACACAAGCAACACGTACAAGGTGAAACAACTTCGCAAGGTGCTCATCACCGACATAACGACGCTGTTTTAACTTTACGGAGACAAAAAAAGCGAAGGCTCTTTGGATTTCAAAGGGCCTTCGTTTTTTTCATCGACTCTGTAAAAAAGAATCTGGGAAGGTATCACCAAGTTCAGAACTCGGACACCAGTCGGCAACTCACCTCAGGATGTTCGGGCAAGAAAAGGATTTCGATCATGTTTCCATCCTTCAGTTTCACAGAATCTTTGGCATGGAAAGAGCCACTATATTCTTTGTTGTTGTGGGGGAATTTATAGGAATACACCCAATTAGCAGAATCCACCTCCACCACATAAGCAGTAGTGACTATTCCGTTTTTCTTCAGTTGTTCAAGTTCGGCCTTGCGACCAGAATTACCTCCACAAGAAGCCAAAAACAAGGCGAAGAAAAATACGGCTGCTGCAGTCAATGCTTTTTTCATCATTAATACGTTTATTAAGAATCTGTTTAAATTTTTGCGAACTGCTTCTTTTGGGCTTTTTATAGGTCTTTTTCGTCTGTTTTGAGCGATTCTTCAGTCACAATGGGCATCCATTGCTCCTTTCAGATTCACTTCAAAACATCCTGAAAAATACACTTATAAAAATCTCCAACAAAAATTTAGGGAATTATATACAAGTTGGCACTAGTAATGTTTTTTGGCCAACGAATTTATACTAATTTTTACTAAAACTATGCAATGGACTATTTTTAC
>JAGHUM010000062.1 GCA_018064855.1 Candidatus Physcocola equi | reverse complement strand
GCCAACGGATTATTACTAATGATCACGAAACTATTGCAATACGATTGATTTCTACTAAAAACGCCTTCGGCATTACGAATTATCACGAATTATGGTGACCAGCGCACAATTAGCGGTAATTCGAAATGCCATGGGCATTCTTGTATAAATCTGATACACGCCTCGAAATTTGTATAATTCGCAAAATTTCGTTGGAAAAAACATAAGGAATCACCACCAAAGAAAAAAGTCACGCCCTTTCGGGCATGACTTTCAAGTTACAGCCGTATCCTCCGCCACTCTTCCAGCGACGCACGCTGCGAATCCTCGTCCACGATGCTCTGCATTCGTGTCTTTTTAGCTTCCGACATATTTGTATCTTTAATTATTTATTCCTTTTTCGACTCATTTGTTCCTCATTCCTGCGCTCCGGGGGGCTTGGGAGCCACCCGAGGTGAGGTCGGGCCGGCGGCGGGCAGGAAGATGGTGGCACCGTTTGTCTTAGGCAACCGTTCTGGTATTAGTAGGCTGCCGCATCAGCGCACAGCAGGGCGATTGATGTCAATAGTTTTTTGTCATAATCTATGATAAATTACCGATTTAATTCAACAAAAAGCCCGTGCCGGGTCCTTGCAGATCCAACACGGGCATGACGAAATTACAGCAGCCTTCGGCTGTTGTAATTGTATGATTTTTACAAATATATGCTTGCTTGCTTGCTTGCTTGCTTGCTTGCTTGCTTGCTTGCTTGCTTGCTTGCTAAGATTTTTCCTGACATGAGCAAATTTTTGTTCAATTATTTTTCAAATGTAAGCAAATAATTTGAAGACGCAAAAAAAATTGAAGATATAAAAAGGAAATTGGAGGTAAAGGTTTTTGGCTGCAAAGGGTTTAAAGATATAAGAAGCTGTTTAAATTTTTGCGAACTTCTTCTTTTGGGCTTTTTATTGGTCTTTTTCGTCTGTTTCGAGTGAATCTTCAGTCACAATGGGCATCCATTGCTCCTTTCAGATTCGCTTCAAAACATCCTGAAAAATACACATATAAAAATCTCCAACAAAAATTTAAACAACTTCTAAAATCGCCAACAAATATTTAAACAACTTCTAAATATCTACAAAAATGAGTATTTTTGCAACAAACAACAGAATAATAAAATATGTATATTGAACGAATACAAACACCAGCCGACTTAAAAGGCCTTAGCATAAAAGAACTCAACATCGTTGCAGACGAGACACGCGCAGCAGTGCTCAATCGTGTAAGTAAACATGGAGGCCACGTAGGTCCGAACCTTGGATTTGTGGAAGCCACAGTTGCGCTTCATTATGTATTTAATGCGCCAGAAGACAAATTCGTGTTTGACGTCAGCCACCAATGTTACCCACACAAAGTCCTCACAGGTCGTGCATCAGGCTTCCTTGGCAACGTAGATGACATGAATGCAATCAGTGGATATTCTTCACCTGCAGAAAGTCCTGTATATGACAATTTTGAAGTAGGCCACACCTCCACCTCCGTCAGTTTAGCCACAGGACTTCAAAAAGCGCGGGATATAAAAGGAGGGAAAGAGAATATAATCGCAATAATTGGAGACGGCTCACTTTCCGGAGGAGAAGCATTTGAAGGGCTAGACGAAGCATCGGAATTAGGCACAGGCATCATCATTGTCGTTAATGACAACGAAATGTCCATCGCAGAAAATCACGGAGGCATTTACAAAAATTTGAAAGCATTACGTGAGAGCAACGGCCAATGCGAACTCAATTGGTTTAAAGCATGGGGATTTGAATACAAATATCTGGAAGAAGGTAACAACGTTGAAAAACTCATCGAGACATTCCAGTCCGTCAAAGACACAGACAAGCCAACGATAGTCCATATTCACACAGAAAAAGGACATGGATTTGCACCGGCAGTTGCCGACAAAGAACCTTGGCACTGGGGAGCGCCATTCAACATGGAAGATGGCAGCCGCCCGGAAGCACCAGTCATGGAAAGTTATGAAGAACTATACAGCAACTGGATGCTCAACGAAATGAAAAAAGACCCAACACTCATTGCCATAACAGCAGGGACACCGACTGCAGCCGGATTCACCGCCGCAAAGCGGAAAGAAGCAGGCAAACAACACATCGACATGGGAATCGCAGAAGAACAAGCGGTTGCCATGGCAAGCGGGATGGCAAAAGGAGGATTACGTCCTGTCTGGACAGTATATTCCACTTTCATTCAGCGCACTTACGACCAAATAGCCCAAGACCTGTGCATCAACTCCAATCCGGCAGTCATCAATGTGGCATGGGGAGGCATGAACACCATGAACGACATCACTCACATTTGTCTTTTCGACATACCCATGCTTTGCAGCATCCCTGGTCTTATCTATTTAGCACCGACCAACTGCGAAGAATATTTTGCGATGCTCCGTTGGGCCATACTCCAAGACAAAAAGCCAATTGCCATCCGCATTCCAAGCAACGGCGTGATTCACACCACAGACGACGTTGATTCCACTTATACTTACGAGCCAAAATACAAAATCGCCCATAAGGGATCAGAAGTTGCCATCATCGCTGCAGGTTCATTCTATCAAAAGGGAGAAAATGTTGCAAAATTATTATCAAACAATGGCATAGACGCCACCCTCATCAACCCTCGCTATCTTCATGCCGTCGATGCAGAAGCGCTGGAAGAGCTAAAAGCCAACCACAAATTGGTGGTCACATTAGAAGACGGATGTAAAGACGGTGGATTCGGAGAAAGAATTGCATCATATTACAGCACGAGCGACATGAAAGTCCTTGTAGGTGGTGTGAAGAAAGATCTATACGACAGATTTGACGTACAAAAGTTACTTGCAGACAACAGACTGTCAGACGATCAGATTGTGGAAGATGTACTTCAAATTGTCCGATAAACTACAGTTCGCAAGTTTTGCGCACACGGGAAAAACTCCTATTTTTGCAGAAACTCAACAAACATTATTAATATGAACATATTGAAACCAATCACAATAATTGCAGCCACTTTGTTTATCACAGTGAATGCAAATGCCGTCACCACAACCGCCAAGAATGTGGCTGTCACCAAAGAGATGAAGAATTTGGCGCCCAAAGGCCATGATGTGACTCTCGCATACAACATGGGAGACCTCAACAAAGACCAGAAAGACGATTATGCGTTGGTGATTGTCTCTAAAGACAAAAAAGACAACGAAGGATCAGGTTTGATGATGATGATGAGCGACAAAGACGCAAAATACAGCACCCCATTAGTCAAGACAAAATTCATTGATTCGCATTTAAAAGACAGCACATCATTATTCTCATTTGAAACACACAACAATAAGTTCCAGATATTATTTGAAGACCAGAAAGGAGACTATCGTTTTCTGTTTAAATATATCGCCAAAAACGGTGGTTGGTTCAAGCTCATCGCTTCCGAGCACAAATACATGGAAGGAGAAAAGACCACAAGAAAAGCCAACATCAACTACCTGACCGAAAAAATGACAATTGAAGAAAACAACAAAACCGTCACATACAGAATAAAGGTAGATGAAGAACTAAACTTCAAAAAGATTGAGGCGCTAGACTTCAACGCAGATAGAAAACACCAGGAATCAGGCACACAAGAATAGTTTTCATCTATAATCGGCAGGTGGAGCCAACGGTAAATCCCAATTCACCAAATAAACCTTTTGGGTGGCTCGTGTGAAGGCCGTATAAAGCCAACGGAGGAAGTCTATATTCACCATATCCTCCGACAGCACACCTCTATCGATGAAGACACAACTCCACTGCCCACCCTGAGCCTTATGGCAAGTGACAGCATAAGCGAATTTAACCTGGAGGGCGTTTAGAAAGACGTCCTCCTTCATTTTTTTGTAGCGCTCCCTCTTGGTCGGCACGTCAGCATAATCATTCTCCACTTCGGAATACAATTTACGATTATCTTCAGCAGACAACGACGGAGAAGGAGATTGAAGAACATCAAGCAGCACCTTTGCCTCCACCTCCACCTCATAATCGGGGAAAAACAGCAAGACGTCAGCAAATCGGAATCCATACATTTCCGAATGACGTCTCACACGTTTCACTTGAGCCACATCGCCATTGGCAATGAAATCAAGTTCTTTAATATCTTTCGTCCAAAAATAGTTATTCTTAACCACCATAATCAGGTCTCCAGAAGAAAGTTCATCCTCCCTCCAAAGGACTTGGTTGCGAATGCCGTTATTAAATAAGTTAGCCCTTTTATTCGAGCGAGAAATAACTATAGTATCGTCTTCTCCATACTTACTGTAAGCCGAAGCGATTTCCTCAATCAATTCAGCGCCATTCACCTTTATCACATCGTCAAAACCATCAGTAGCAATATTCGGAAAATCTCCATTAAAGTCAGGCATCAGCAAACGCAGATTAGTCGCATTGGCAAGAATGCCAGACTGCTGTTCCTGGCGCACCACCTCGGTCAGGAAATACTCACTGACCCTAAGGCCTAAAGAAGACAGCATACGCGTATCGAGAGCAGGACTTACCAATTCGCCCACAGGTGGCAACTGAGCGACATCGCCCACAAAAATGATACGGTTACCCTGTCCATTATAAACATAGGAAAACAAATCCTCCAATAGATGTCCAGATCCGAAATTAGAGTCTGAGACACCCCCCATGCCATTGGAAATCATGGAAGCCTCATCTACGACGTAAATAGCATTCCTATTCCGGTTGAAATTCAGCGAAAACACACCATCCACTTCACCCACCACTTTTTCACGATAGATACAACGATGAATCGTATAAGCCGGCAGACCCGCATAAGAAGAAAGCACCTTTGCGGCACGGCCAGTGGGCGCAAGTAAAACCACATTCTGTTCAAAAGAAACAAGAGTGCGAACAAGAGCAGCCACAACGGAAGTTTTGCCCGTCCCGGCACAGCCTTTCAGTAAGAAGGCAAGCCCTTCATCACCCGGCTCGCACAAAAAATCAGCCAAAGCATCAATAAGTTCATTTTGTTGCAAAGTGGGAGCAAAACCAAATTGTTCTCTGATTCTATCTGCAAAAAACTGCGAAACCATATAAAAAATAAATAGGTGACAGGATAATAATTACACGAAAATAGAAAAAAAAGTAAATAAAAGCCGACAAAAATAGTTGAATAAATTTCATATTTTTATAAATTTGCATTGTTTTGAACTAAAAAAAGTAATAAAGGATAAAAAAGAAAAATAATATATGAATAAAATCGCGTTGCAGGCCCTCATGGCCGTAGCCATCTGTGTGGTGGCGTTCATGTGCTACAGAAGCATTCAGAAGCCAATTGAATTTGAAGCAGCAAAAGAGAAACGTCAGGCTGCCGTAGTTGCCAAACTGATCGACATTCGTCAGGCAGAAGTGTATTTCAAAGATGTGAACGGACATTACACAAGTTCATTTGACTCATTGAAGACCTTTATCAAGACAGGCCAGAAACTTACCGTGAAGAAGCAAGGCACAATCACCGACCAGCAGTTGGAAAAAGGACTTACAGAGCTAAAAGCATGGAAGATGGTACGCGACAACAAAGGTGAAGACGCAGCAAAATACGGTATTGAAGACTTTGAGGCATTCTGCCAGTATTTCCGTCGTGACACAATGCCAGAAAGCGTTCTTGAAATCTGGTCAAAAGCAGAAATAGAAGAAGCAACAAAACTCGGCAGAACAGTCACCACTCCAATCGCACAGCGTATCGACAACATCGACATTGTTCCAATGGTAGAAAACACCAAGTTTGAGCTTCAGGCTGTCAATCTGTTCAACGACAAGTCTGGCGTATATATTCCATTGTTCCAGGCTCAGGTTAGCAACGACAACTACTTGATGGGATTGGAACGTCAGGAAATCGTCAACATGAACAAACTCGCCAAAGACCTTGAAAAATATCCAGGCCTTCGTGTAGGCGATATCACAGAACCAAACAACAACGCAGGAAACTGGGAATAAAATCATAAAGGTTATGCAGAGAAAAGAGATAGCCTCTATTCTGCAACCCAGTTTCGACATAAATGAGCAAACAATATCCATCCGGCCACGGCCAGGTGGATTTTGTTTTTCATTATTCGACCATAAACAAGGCGCATACCATGCGCTCAGCGAATGGACTGGAATGCGCAATGAGGAAGAATTACGACGCGCTTGGGAGCAAACAGGCCTGAACGGGAAAAACCCACAAAAAGCCATCCTCTTTACTGACAGTGAACGTTGGACCATGATTCCCAACGTACTGGCAAAAACGGACCGAAATGCAGCATGGAAGCTTGCGTTTGGCGAAACATCCCGTCACCCCCTGAAAGAACAGCCAATCGACGCAGCTGGAGCCACATGCCTTTTTGAGAGCGACAATTCCACACACACCATTTGGAAAGAACTGATACCAGGAATAGAAGAATGGCCTCTGCAAGCAGCAGACTGCACTTATATTCTCAGGAAGAGCATCAGGATTGACCAGCGAATCACAGGAGTTGCCATAAGGCCGGATCATATCGACATTTACGTTTGTGAGAATGGGAAACTTTTATTAGCAAACCGCTATACCTGCGATGGAGATGCTGATATTGTATATTATGTAATGAATATTTACAGGCTCTTTAAACTCAGTCAAGCCCACACACCTATATTCATTTGGGGAGAGAATATAGGAAAACAAACCGCAAATAGTTTGAAAACATACATCGCATCTGTGAATTATGCTCGGCCAGAAGGTCAATACCGACTAAACAATGGTATCGAAAAAGTAGATAATCTTTACAATTACATCGAACTATTTTGGAACGAATAATCACATCATAAAATCTTCAACAAAAACGAAATTAGGCGACATATAACTTTAAGTACAGAATCGAAAAGCCAAGACAAAGAATATGAGAATCATCGGAGGAAATCTGAAAGGAAGAAGAATAAACCCGCCCGCCAATCTGCAGGCCCGTCCAACAACAGACATGGCCAAAGAAAGCCTTTTCAACATTCTAAACAATATGATAGATTTTGAAGAGGTAAGTGTATTAGATATGTTTGCCGGCACAGGAAGCATCAGTCTGGAATTTGTCTCACGAGGTTGCCACAAGGTAGTAGCGATAGAGAAAAGTTCGATAAATCACAGTTTCATCAAAAAAGCAATCCAAGAACTAAAAGTAGATTGCATCAACCTGATAAAAGGAGACACATTCAAATTTGTAGAAACCACAGGGGAAAAATGGGATTTGATATTCGCCGACCCACCATATGATTTGAAAGAACTACCGACCATACCAGACATTGTGTTTGAAAGAAACCTGCTGAAAGAAGATGGCATTTTCATTCTGGAACACCCCAAAAACTACAGTTTTGAAACTCATCCGAGATTCAGTGAACACAGGAACTACGGCCACGTTAATTTCACATTCTTCAAATAAAAACACCAGTTCATCATTATAAACATGGCAATAATCAAGTTACATGGTATGCAATTTCATTCGTTGCATGGTGTGTTGCCTTGCGAAGGCATCATCGGAAACGATTATGAAATAAACGTGGAAATGGATGTTAACTGCATGATGGCAGAAGAAAATGACGATCTTTCCGGCACTATCAATTATGCTGATGTTTACAACATAGTCAAACAGGAAATGAGCCAACCAAGCAAGTTGATAGAACACGTTGCTGCAAGAATAAAAAAAAGCATAATGTCAACATACGGAGATCAAATCAAAAAACTCTCCGTAGAAGTAAGGAAAAAACGCCCTCCAGTAGGAGGCGTTGTTGACTATGCCAGTGTGACAGTAACAAACTAAGAAGTATTTTTAGAAAATGGACAAATGGTTTGGAGAACGATTAGTGAAATGGTATGAGAAAAATGGCAGGAATTTGCCTTGGAGAGCTGACCGTAATCCCTATAAAATATGGGTTTCAGAAATCATATTGCAACAAACCCGTGTTGAGCAAGGCACACCCTACTATCATCGAATCATAAAGCAGTTTCCTGACGTCGCTTCATTGGCAGCAGCCAGTGAAGACGAAGTATTGAAATTCTGGCAGGGATTAGGCTATTACAGCCGCGCAAGAAACCTACACACAGCCGCGCAAAACCTTGTTGACAGCAACAACGGAGAAATGCCAGACAATTATGAAGGTCTTCGTAAAATGAAAGGAGTCGGCGACTACGCGGCTGCCGACATAGCCGCACTTGCCTACGGACTACCCTACGCCGCAGTAGATGGAAACGTCTGCAGAGTATTGACTCGGGTATTTGGCATTGAAACAGCAATTGACAGCACAGCCGGGAAAAAAGAAATACAAAAACTTGCAGACCATCTGCTGAGCAAAGAGCATCCTGCAGAATTCAACCAAGGGATGATGGACCTTGGAGCTACCGTATGCCTACCCAAACAACCACTTTGCGAAGAATGCCCTTTTCAAGACAAATGTACCGCAAAACAACTAAACAAAACAAATGATTTTCCTTTCAAATCAAAGAAAATCAAGACAAAAGACCGTTTTTTTGCCTACCTGTATATAGAATTGCCAAACAACAAATTCATAATAAAACAGAGGCTGAACAAAGACATTTGGCAAGGATTGTGGGAATACCCTTTAATTGAAACAAAAGAGCCATTTGCCACCGAAACACTCTTTCAACAGAAAAGCATCCAAAAAGAGTTGTCTAAATATGAAAAACTGACAATCATCGGAGAAACAAAAGAAATCAAACATCAATTAAGTCACCAAACACTCCACGCAAGACTAATAAAATGCCGCGCATCCAGCGCTAAAACAGAAGAAAACGAGCGTATCATTTCACATGACGAGTGGGATGAATATGCAATTCCAAGATTATTGGAGTTGTTAACAGCAGAAAAAGAAAACATGTTTGACAACACAAAACGTCAAAAATAGCAACAAAACATTTGGTGTATAAAGAAAAAAATTCTATTTTCACATATTGAAGATAGCAAATAAATCTCACAAAAGGGAACACTATCTTTAGAAGACCAGAACAGATTTATCAACACTAATATTTTATACAGATGTCAGTTAACAAAGTCATTTTATTAGGAAACGTAGGAAGAGATCCCGAGGTAAGATATGTGGAAAAAGACTTGCCAGTAGCAAACTTCACACTAGCGACAACCGAACGCGGACACACTACTCAGAGCGGCGCCAACGTGGCCGAGCACACCGAATGGCACCGCATTAACGTTTGGCGCGGATTGGCAAAATTCGTTGAACAATATGTCAGAAAGGGGGCAAAACTCTACATCGAGGGAAAACTTCGCACCCGCACATGGACAGACAGTCAAGGAGTAAGTCATACAGCAACAGAAATTGTTGCAGACAAAATCGAACTTCTTGACCGAAGAAACATGGCAGACACGGCACCACTAAGCGCAGAAAACGTAGTCATGTATAATGACGACGCCATCCCAGACGCACCCGAAGACGCAGTAAAAGACCGCAATCCATTCTAAAAACACATTGTAATTTAGACGTCACTTTGAGAAAGAAACGTCTAATAAATTCATAATTTTTTCGTAAATTTGCAAGGAGGAAATACTTATTTCCTCCTTGCATTTTGTATAAAAGCGCTTTCGTCAAAATAGAAAGACAACAAATTAGCAATCAATAACATACAAAGAAATTTACAACAAAACGTTCAAACCTCACCACAGATGCAAATCGAAACATGCTCATACCCGCTTTTTGCCATTCTTCTATTGGCAATATTCGTATCGATGCGTGTTCTATATGTGACATCGTTTTTTGAGTACACTTTGTTCAGTCTCAACAGAAAAGAAATGGAACAAATTGCACAAAAGAGTAAAGAAGCGTTCTCCCCCATCAGAGAATGGCTAAAGTCACAAAAAGAGACGATTGGCGGCATCATTTCTGCACGTTATTTCAATTTAGCATTATCTCTGATTATCTTGCTGTATATGGGCAGATGGGTTTCACATCATTTCGAGATCAATGCAGAAGAACCGCAGTTGACACATGAGTTGTTTATCACACAACAACTTATTAAGTTATCTTGCTATCTCACCGCAATTGTAGTTTGGATGTTACTCGTCACGCTATTCGGAGAGTTGATGCCAAACAGGAACAAAAACAGCCACAAATTAGAGCAATTCATCAGACAATCTGGAGAGATGAATTTGATTATAAAAGTTTTTTCTCCGTTCAGTTGGCTGATAGTGAATACCACAAAGATCGCAGACAAGCGTTTGGAAGTGAAAGCGGAGCATCGGCTTTCCATTGATGAACTCAGCGAAACGCTCAAGACAGAAAAAATTCAGGCAAACGCCGAGAAAGAGATTCTCCAAAGTATTGTTACCTTCGGCAACATCAGCGTAGATGAAATCATGCGACCAAGAGTTGACATCGTCGATCTTGATATCACATATTCTTATGGGAAAGTACTCTCCATCATAAAAGAATCAGAATACTCGCGCCTACCCGTCTATGAAGACACCATTGATAACGTCAAAGGAATCTTGTATGTAAAAGACCTGCTTGATCACACAGAAGAAGGGAATGAATTCAAATGGCAAGAGTTAATGAGAAAACCTTACTTTGTCCCAGAAAGCAAAAAAATTGACGAACTGCTGAAAGAGTTTCAAAGCAAGCACATCCACATGGCCATTGTTGTGGATGAATTTGGAGGTACAAGTGGAATTGTAACTTTGGAAAACATACTTGAAGTGATAGTCGGGGACATAAGCGACGAGCACGATGAGGAGCAAAAACTGTTTACAGAACTCGACGCCCACAACTTCATTCTGGAAGCGAAACTGCCTTTAAGCGATTTCTTCAAAATAAAGAAAGTTGAAAAAGAAGACTTCACCAAATACATAAACGATGCCGACACATTGGCGGGACTTCTGCTGGAAATAAAAGGAGACATACCAAAAGCCGGAGAAAAAATAGAAGTGGGACAATACCTTTTTCAAATAATCTCCGCAGACAACAGACGCATCAAAAAAGTGAAGATGCACATAGAAAGAGATTGATAAGAGACAATTTTAGCAAAACATTGAAAATGAAGAAAACATCATATACGAAGAGCATAATCAGTCTGCTCTCCATATTATTCGCAACGCTATTGTCGGGCTGTGACAACAGTCAACCAAAGCCAAGAGGATATTTCAGAATCGATCTGAAAGAAAAAACATACAACAATGTTTATAATGATGCCAAATACCCATTCACTTTCACATTGCCAGACAGCATCTGCCGCGTGGCATATAAAGATGAGAATGCAAAAGAGAAAGATGGTTTAAACATAGTTTACCCCAAACTGAGAGCATGTATTTATTGCGATTACAAGCCAGTCAAAGATAATTTCAGGGAAATCTCAGAAGACTTACGCGGGTTTGTGTATAAACACACAGCAAAAGCGGATGCTATTACCGAGCAGCCTTATGAAAATCCAGAAGCAAAAGTATGGGGACTCCTATATGAACTGAAAGGAAACTCTGCATCACAAGTTCAATTTGTGCTGACAGACAGCATACACCACTATTTCAGAGGTGCACTCTATTTCAATGTAACACCAAATCCAGACTCTCTGGCACCTGTAGTTGACTACATCAACGAAGACATTATCAAACTGATGGAAAGTTTCAGGTGGAAATGATAATAGCCATTCACACAACGTGAAAAAAGAAACGCATCGAAAAAAATGAAAAACAATAAATTAGGAACAATACTCGCCTGCGCAATCGTATTGTTGTTTTCACTTGGCACACAATTTCAGCTGTTCCGATGGGATGTCACCAGCGAAAAACGCTACAGTGTAAGTGAAAACACACAAGAACTCATGGAGCAACTCAAGGGTGAATATGACGTCAAAATTTATCTTGACGGAGATTTGAGCGCTGGTTTTCTTCGCCTGAGGAAATCAACAAAAGAAATGTTGGAGGAATTTCAAGCTTACAGCGACGCCGGTATCAACATCATATTTGAAAACCCGACTCAAGGGAAAGACGAAGAAGCACAAAACAAGCACTACGAGGAACTTGAGCAAAAAGGTCTGCGCATCCTGTTGGACAACGAAGACAAAAACGACGAAGGCCAACGTATAGAACGATTAGTTTGCCCTTGGGTAACAGTGTCACAGCGATCATCGGAAAACAAAAAAACTCGTTCTGTAAACGTCTGCCTCTACAAAGAGCAAGACGGTGCAAGCAGAGAAGAATGTCTGGTCAACTCAGAAGCCAACTTGGAATATGCACTGACAGATGCTTTCCGACAATTGGCCAACACAAAAGTAAGCAAAATCGCCTTCATAGAAGGACATGGAGAAAAACCCGACGCTCTCACATACGACATTGAAAAAGAATTAAGTCATTATTATCAAATAGACAAGGGACAACCAGGAAACTGCCCTGACAGTCTTTTTTCATACAAAGCAATCATTGTCGCTGGTCCTACCTCATCTTTCAGCGAAGAGGAAAAATTTGTTCTAGACCAGTATATCATGAACGGCGGAAAAGTGCTTTGGCTGATCGATGGCGTGAGGATTTCGCTTGACAGTTTAAGAACCCAAAGTGCGACCATCGGTATTGCCAATGATGTAAACCTTCAGGATATGCTTTTCCGCTATGGTGCCAGAATCGAGCCTGTGCTGGTGCAGGATGTTCAGTGCGTAAAAGTTCCTGTAAACACAGCAAGGGAAAACGAAGCGCCAAAATGGAAACCAATGCCTTGGTATTATTCACCGCTTCTCCTTACAGCACCCAACCACCCTATCACAAAAAACGTGACTCCCGTAAAGAGTGAATTTACAAGCGGTATCAACTTTGTCGGTAAAGATGACAAAGATGTGAAAAAATACATTTTATTGGTCACATCCACCAGCAGCCATGTTCAGCAAATGCCGGGAATGGTTAGCATGAACATTGTTAATGTGGAGCAAAACGGTCAATACTTTAATGCAGCAAACATACCAGTTGCAGTTGCAATGGAAGGTCATTTCACATCTGTTTATAAAAACAGAATGATTCCTAAAGGAGTTTATACAGACCAGATGTTTAGCGATAAGAGTTATACCACAAAAATGATTATCGTAGCCAATTCGTCGGTTATATGCAACGAAGTGACACCGGGACAAAATGGTGGCATGAACATCGTTCCGTTAGGCTATGACCGCTATGAAGGACGTCAATATGGAAATAAAGACTTCATATTAAACTGCGTAAACTATCTTACAGACGATAAAGGATGGATGGACCTCAGAGCAAGAGAATTACAACTGAGGCTTTTAAATGTGCCAGCAACAAAAATGAAGACATTTTGGAAAAGCGTAAACATCTTCTTCCCACTCATCGTTTTAGGTTTATTCGGTGCCGCTTTCTTGTTTATCAGGAAAAAGAAATACGGCGTAAAGAAAACAGCCTAACCAATATCAACAGAATATCTAACGAAATAATAAGAAGCTGTTTAAATTTTTGCGAACTGCTTCTTTTGGGATTTTTATAGGTCTTTTTCGTCTGTTTTGAGTGAATCATCAGTCACAATGGGCATCCATTGCTCCTTTCAGATTCGCTTCAAAACATCCTGAAAAATCCACTTATAAAAATCTCCAACAAAAATTTAAACAACTTCTAAAAGAAAATTAAACATATGAAATTCACAGTATCAAGTTCTGACCTATTAGAACATTTGCAAAACATTGGCAGTGTAATCAGCAACAAAACAAACACGCCAATTTTGGATGATTTCTTGTTCACCTTAGAAGATGGACAGCTTTGGATGACCGCTTCTGATCAGGAAGCAACTATGATCACCTCTATGATGGTTGCAGATTCAGAAGGGAATGGAAGCATCTGCGTCAGCGCACTCACCTTGCTTCAGGCATTGCGTGAAATGTCAAATCAAGTTGTCACTTTTGACATGAACACCCAGAATGGAGCAGTTAGCCTTTTAACCGAGACAGGACACAGCGATTTCGGCGGAGAAAGCGCAGATCAATACATCAGATTACCAGAAATCAATACAGAAGAAAGCAACACCCTTTCTATTGCTGCGCAAGACCTTCTTTACAACATAGAAAAAGTATCTATTGCCACATCGACTGATGACAAACGCCCAATCTTGACAGCCTTGTATTTTGGCATCACTCCAGAAATGGTAACGACAGCGGCAACAGACTCACACAAACTTATTCGTCTGCGCAATTTGAACGTAAAGGGCGACAAAGATTGCAGCTTCATGCTTCCAAGAAAGTCTGCAAGTCTGCTCAAGAAAGTGCTTGCAAAAGAAGAGATGGATATTGAAATACAATTCGACAGCAAGTTCATTTTCTTCCAGACAAGCAACTATAAACTCATTTGTCGTCAAATTGAGGGCAAATTTCCTGATTATAACAAGGTAATACCAACAAACAACGAAATCAAACTGGTTATCAACCGTGAAGATTTGATCAGCAGAATCAGACGTGTTAGTGTGTTTGCAAACAAAGCAGACAACATGGTAAAAATGGAAATGAGCAACCAGAGCAACACGATTATCAAAGCACAGGATATTGACCTCTCAAGAGAATCAGAAGAAAAGATTTCATGCTCGTATGATGGTCCTGCCATGACTCTTGGTTTCAAATCTCAGTATTTCCTTGAATTACTAAACAACGTCAACACAGAAGACATAGAGATTACCATTAGTGATCCTACACGTCCCGTATTGATTTACCCTTATGGCATAAGCGAGGAAGAAGCAGCAAAACATGAGCTTGTTCAGCTTATCATGCCAGTAATGACCATGTAATCATACCTATTAAACAGGCAGATATGAGTGCACTGAAACTGAAAAATCCTATCGTCTTTTTCGATTTGGAAACGACAGGAACCAATATCGGCACAGATAGAATCGTTGAGATTTGTCTTCTCAAGATTAGTCCCAACGGACAGGAAGACCTAATCAAACGTCGTGTCAACCCAGAGATGAAGATCAGCAAAGAAGCAAGCGAAATCACTGGTATCAAAGACGAAGATGTTAAAGACTGCCCAACATTCAAGGAGATTGCCCAGGAAATTGTATCCTTCATAGAAGGATGTGACTTTGCAGGATTCAACAGCAATCGTTTCGATGTTCCGGTATTGTGTGAGGAACTTCACCGAGCAGAAGTGAAGATAGATCTCCACAAGCGGAAATTCATTGATGTTCAGGCCATATACCACAAAAAAGAGCAAAGAACACTCAGTGCGGCATATAAATTTTATTGTGGGAAAGACTTGTTAAACGCACATGGAGCGGAAGCGGACACGGTGGCAACATACGAAGTGCTAAAAGCACAGATTGACCAATATGACGATTTGGAAAACGATGTTGAATTCCTTTCGAAATATTCATCATTCAACAACAATGTGGATTTTGCAGGTACAATGATCTACAATGAAAAAGGAGAAGAAGTCTTCAACATTGGGAAACACAAAGGTCAGTTGGTTAGAGATGTTCTAAAACGCGAGCCAGCATACCTTAGTTGGGTACTCAACAACAAGTTCACCGCAGACACAAAGGAAATGCTAATTAAGATAAAAAACAGCATGGTTTCCACAAAATGAGCAATTCTTACTTTAAGTTCAAACAATTTACAATACACCAAGACAAATGCGCCATGAAGGTAGGAACCGATGGCGCAATTCTTGGCGCATGGGTGCCTCTTCCTACAGAAGAAAATCCTCAAATATTGGACATTGGATGTGGAACTGGAGTAATAAGCCTCATGATTGCGCAAAGACTTGAAGGGAAAGCCCAGATAACCGGAATCGATATCGATGAAGGGGCTGCCATCCAAGCATCAGAAAATGCGGCCATATCGTCATGGGCGAAACAAATATCAATATATCATACCGCTCTGCAAGATTTTTCACCAAATACAAAATTTAACCTTATTGTCAGCAATCCACCCTACTTCACAAAATCATTGAAAAACCCAGACGCACAAAAAAGCAAAGCACGTCATAACGATGAGCTACCACTTTTGACACTGGCAACTTTTGCAAGCAAAAACTTAACGCAAGGCGGACATTTGGCTGTGATTCTTCCACCTCAAGAGGCAGGAATTTTAGAAAATGAATGTTTTAAAATGGGAATGAAAACAGTCGTTCGCACAAATGTGCACTTCAAAGCAGGAGCGACACCAAAACGAACATTGCTAACCATTGAGAAAACAAACACAGAAGAGAATCCTCAACTAACAGAAGATGACCTGACATTAGCAGAAGCAGGAACTGACAACAACTATACTACACAATTCAAAACACTTGTAAGAGATTTTTATCTGCATATAGAATAGACTTTCATAATATCTTATTGGCTTATGATAGAAGAAATGATACGTTTCAACAAACAATTTGTTGAAGAAAAACAATATGAAAAATACACAACCAGCAAATATCCAGACAAAAAGATTGCTATTGTAACCTGTATGGATACCAGACTGGTGGAACTACTTCCTGCATCTTTAGGAATAAAGAATGGCGACGTAAAAATGATAAAAAACGCAGGAGGCACCATCACCAATCCTTTTGACAGCACAGTACGAAGCCTACTTGTTGCAGTTTATGAATTGGGCGTCAATGAAGTGATGATCATCGGTCACACCGGATGCGGCGTTCAAGGCATGGATGCAGAAGAAATGCTACATCTAATGCGGGAAAGGGGAATATCCGACGAACATATCAATTTAATGCAACATTGTGGCATCAACTTAAAAGAATGGCTTCACGGATTTGAAGATACAGAATCTGCCATATTGGAAACCGTTGACCTTGTCAGGAACCACCCTCTTATGCCAACAGATGTTGTGGTAAAAGGCTATATAATGGACAGCACAACCGGATTGCTCTCACCTTTGTGAATATTTACACAAGAAGACAGATGGAGGAAACTAATCCTTTTCTCCTGAAGCTTGTAAAATGAGAGTTGTCGCTCCTAAAGAAATGACATTTCCAGGAAAAATAATACGCTGTTCTTTTTTTGTCACTTCAGAGTTCATGACAAAAGTACCTGTGTTGCTATTACAATCTCTGATTTTATAGACTAATCCGCCATCTTTTTCAGTCACGTTGATGATACAATGAAGTCGGTCCATACTTGGATCAGTAGAAACAATAGGACAATCGATATCATCTCCAGGATTTCTACGTCCAAAGGAATTATCACCCAGATGCAATGGGAAAACCTGACGTTGTCCAAAGATATTCTCAACAACCACAACAGAGCCAAAATCTGGTTCGTTTTCGTCTGTCTGTTCCTTACGTTTGAATTTCACTTTAAAAGTTTTACCGCAGTGATCACAGTGAAACACTACAATGTTTTCACGGTCGATAGTCTTTTCATCAAAAAGAACAAAATCATCACATTTAGGACAACGAATTTTTTTCATAAAATAATGAGTAGTAATAAAGGTGATCTTATATATTCACCAACAAGAAATAATCTATGACACTTATCAACGATGATTAAAGGTCACCATAATCAATTAAAATAAGGACGGAGGCGTTCAAATTCCTGTTCAAAATTAGGAGTAAAAACCCCTTTTCCTAAATTGGCTTCAATCTCAGGAATAGGCCAGAAGCGCGCATCGTCAAGTTCCACAGGATCTATTTGGAACGGACCTTCGAAAACGGTACGAAAAGTATTAACAACTTCTCTCTCAACGGAACTTTGAAAAACATAACGGAAAAGAAAATCCGGTTTGAAACCGACAGCGCCAAGTTCTTCACGAGCTTCACGGGCTAAAGCATCTTCAACCGATTCACCCAAATCAATATGACCACCGACAGCGGTATCCCACTTGCCAGGTTGAATATCTTTATTCATAGAACGTTTCTGCAAAAACAAATCGCCATTGGCATTAAAAATGTGTAAATGAACGACAGCATGGAGCAGCATAGAACCAGAATGGCACTCTTGACGTGTTGCCGAACCGACAACATTCATGTTTTCATCTACCAGCGGGAAAATTTCTTGTTTCATGTTTCCAAATTCTTTACGCAAAATTAAAGAAATTTGACGAGAAAATAAAAGTTAACACTGTATGCTGGTTATGATTTTGAAAAGTATTTCAAATAAAATCTTTTGGAGATACAATAATATTTGCAACTTTAGTGAAAATTATTTACTTTTATCATTTGACATTAAAAGCATAATTACTACCCGAAACTTATGACACCAAACGAAGAACAGACTCAAGAGACGAGCAGAGAAAAATTTGAAAACGCACTCACTTCTTTAGACCTAAAATACGAAATTGATAAGGACCCCTATTCAACTGGTGACGAACAATACTGTTCTTATATTATATCAAAAGATGGTTACACATTTGTTGCCATTTCCGACAATGAAAGCACCAAAATCAGCATAGAACTTCCTAATATATTGGAAGTTCCTTATACAGAGCTACGTCCACTAGAGAAAATATTGGCAAAAGCAAATAGGGAATATGCTGAACCATATCTCTATTTTGAAAACAAGGAAAAAGGAAATCTGAATGTAAGCATCAGGAGTCAACTTATCCTTTGGGCAAACAAACAACAATTTATCAATAAGTATCTTAAAGATTTGATGGACTTGATGCTTTTCGTTGGTTCCACATTCGTATCTGAATATGATGAACTAATAACAAGCAAATACAAATCAGCCATTTATCAGCTTGACAATCCACAAAAAAAATTGGATGAAGAGGAACAATTTTGGATTCTTTATGCAGAAAAGCAAGAAGAGTGGGTCAATTTGCCAGAAGAATACAAAACAAGCAATAAACCAATCGATGTACGTCTGACGTACAAGCTTAATATTTCCGAACAATTCAGCATAAAAGGTATTACACTTCAAGGAAAATCACTTGATCAGTTACCACAGACCGATGATGAATGGTGCAAACTGTTATTAGGAAAAAACGAGAATGGGGAATATATAGTTACACAGACAAAAAAAGTCCTTCTATTTACCATCAACTATTTTGACAGTGAGGGAAACGATTTAGAAAGCACAATCAGCACCCTCATCAAATACGAAGGGAAATACAATAAATGCCATTTTGTCCGTGCAACATTCACGCTACTTCCTCAGACTTTCAAAGGTGACAGACCAGCAATATGGGAATGCAAAGCCCCAACCAAGCGCTCATTCTCATTGCTTTTCCTTCAAAAAGAAAGCGAGGACAAAGATTTGTCTCTTGAAAAGAAATATGAAGATATAAAGCAAGAAATATCTGAATACTTTAACGACAAAAAAGACGTCAATGAACTTAGCAATGCAGCATTGTTGATCAATCAATATACCAATCCTGATTTAAGCAGGATGTACGAATGGAGTTTGCAGCATTTCTTTGCACGACAAGACGATAAAACCATCAAAATTTCTAAACGGACTTTAAGAATTTTTGAATATTTCTATTTCAAACTCAATGACACACAAAAAGACGCCTATTACAACTTAATGCACAATATAGCCTATTGTTTGATTAAGAAAAGACGTCCGGAAGAAGCACATTACTATATAGACAACTGTTATTATGAGTATAACAACCATAACAATCTTATTCAGTTCATCAACAGTCTGACTTTCTCCAGAGATGTAAGGGCTTTACCATTCATCAACAACTGGTTAAACAACGTGAGGGACATGGAGGTAAACAAAAAAAGCAATCCAAATGTGATCCGACTGAAAGACTTTTTAAATCGGAGACGACCATTTGCCCTGATTGACCATAGATTTTTTGAGGAAGCGCGCAAAGAACTGAATTTAATGAAAAACCAAAAGGATGGTAATCCTTACCAACGTGCGTTCGCAGAATTTGAGCTGCATTATCTTGACAAACTCAAAACGGACAACGGCAGAAAATATGACAAATAAAAAAGGGGTAAAATGGGAAAATTGATTGACGGCATATCTAGTTTATTCAAAAAAGAACAAAACCAAGAAGGTTTGGATCTAACAACAAACAACAAATCAGCAGCAGAAGAGGGTGCTATGCATCAAGAATCACAATACAGCATTGACGACAGAAGTTGGGTTAAGGATTTCCTACTAAAAGCCTTGCACGAACTCAATGTGAATTGTGAACCAACCTTAGAAATTGATGAAGAAACAGGAGAACCTCTTTATTATAAATTCAATTTTGAATTCCAGGCTGGGAAGTTCAGCGGTACTCTAAAGATAGACATGAATGTTCTTCATTTTTCTTACCCATACCTGCTAAGTATCAGCGAGGACTACTTTATGTTGGTTCCTATCTTGGCCAACGAATTCAATAAAGATTATCAAGAATACAAATTGATATACAATGAAGAGCCAGACGAAGATCATGAAATCAACATTCATGCAAAAGCCGGATTAGCCATATATTCACCCGAATATGACGCATTCAAAAAACAACTTGTTCATTTTCTCACCAATTTCTTTTATTTTTCTCGCGAGATTGTCAATCGCTACCATGAACTTATGAAAGAACAAGGGAACAACATAAACAACAAGAATCTAATTTACAATGAGCAGGGGAACCGGCTCATACAAGAGTCAGAAAAGTGGCTAATGAACTCCAAAACCACTTATTTTGGCCCAGATATCGCATACCATCTTCTTGAAGATGAATTAGATATAAACGTATATGCGTTAAAGAGGATTTTCATCATGGATGGAGTCAGCGAAGAAAAAGAAGAAATGGTTTTCCCAACTGACGAAGAATTGATTTCCATAGCCCAATCCCATAAAAACGGGCCAACTTCCATATTATTCACGTTTGGAAGCAAAGATCTGGAAAGCGACAATCTGGAGGAGGAAGTTTTCGCAACACTCGAACCAATTCCAGAGCAAAACAATTACAGCCGGGTAAGAGCAAATTTCACAGTTATTCCAGCAAAGGGACACCATACACGCCCCCTTTGTCCGATTGGTGAACCAGAGGACAATCGTTCCATTTCATTGGTTTTGACACAAAACAATATGAGCAAAGCCAATCAGCAATCAGAATTTGATTATGTATGGGAAGAATTGCAACAGAAGCTCAACAAAGACGAAGATAAGGAACTGACAGAAACAGAAACCATTATCAGTGCATTCAGCAACAAGGCATTGGCACGCAGTTCATATTGGACCGCAAAAAGTTTCTACATGAAAGACGCTTACCAAACCATTCGACATGGATTGGAGGCTTTCCGCATTCTTTCCGAATCATATTACAACACATTCAATGAGAACGGAGACAAAGAAGAAGGCGCCAACATCATGGATATTTTCCAAGAAAACTGCATGATGCTGGGTACTTCCTATTATGAAGTGGGAGCATACAAAATGGCGATGCATTTTTTTGACTACCCTATTTCAGACCAATATGCTCCGGATCGCATCATCGAGCCATACATTCTAACGTTGTTGGCCCAACATCACCATAGCAGCATAAAATATATAGAAGACAGCATTAAAAGAGTAAAAAACATGCTGAATTCACTAAATACAGAAAGCAACGGAGATGATGACGACAACGATAGCAACGAAAAGGAATTTGATGTTGAATATGTGAAAGAACTAGATAAAATCATTCTACCACAATACCAAATTCTGGCATTCATTGACCAACGATTCTACGCCCACGCAAAGAAGGAACTTCTGAACATGATTGCAGATCCTGATTTTTCTGATTTTGCCTTTAAGCAACTGGACATCATTGAAAAACTGGCGCCTGGCATTGAGCCCGAAAAATAGTCAATAGGCCTATAGGATTTCCGGTGGCTCTGTGACGACAAAATCATCACCATTCCGGCGCTTGCGGCGCATATCTCAACTTGTCGCCCACCAATTCCAATTGAGGAATGGTGTTATTGCTGAACACGCCACCGGTGCCCAAACCCTGTGGAAGCGGATTCCCTTTTAAATAGGTCCACTGCGCAATCGCATTCAATCCGATATTCGATTCAAGAGCCGAAGTAATCCACCAACCGACGTTGTTGGCATCTGCAGCATCTATCCATTCTTGTGCGCCAGAGAAACCGCCATGCAAACTTGGTTTAAGCACCAAAAACTGAGGACGAACAGCGCGAATGAAATCAGTTTTTTGTTCCTTATCCAAAATCGGAATAAGTTCTTCGTCAAGAGCAATCGGAACAGGAGTATTGGCGCAAAGTTTTACCAAAGCATCCCACTGTCCCGCCTTGATTGGCTGTTCTATAGAATGAATGTCATATTTTGCCAAAGCATCGAGGCACTCAAGAGCACCTGCAGCCGAAAAAGCGCCATTGGCATCCACACGAATAGTCACATCTTTAGCCGAGAAACGAGAACGAATATCGGCGATGAGATCTAATTCATCTTCAAAGTTTATGGCACCAATTTTCAACTTTATACATTGGAAACCATCATTCAACTTTTGCTCAATACGCTTCTTCATCACGTCTTTTTCACCCATCCAGATTAATCCATTAATCTGAATTGTCCCCCCATTTTCCGTAAAATCAGATTTAAAAGGTTTCTGTTTCCCCCCGTTGAGCAAATCGGCAAGAGCAGTCTCAATACCCATCAAAATAGAAGGATAATTGCGAAAACGCTCGCGGAAATCAGGTTCATAAGCATCAAAGTTCCAACAAGCGTCGGCCAAGACACGTTCATAGTCTGGCGTATCTTCATACGACAAACCACGAAAAAGGGCACACTCACCAATTCCTACCACATCCGGTTTATCCTCATCCTGAATTCGGATGAAATATGTTTCCTTCTGACGAAGAACACCACGAGAAGTACCTCCAGGTTCTTTGAAATTCAGCACATAGCGAGAATAAGAAGCATTTAGCATATCACAGACAAATTATGGGAACTTAGGGAATTTAGAAAAATCTGGTTTGCGTTTTTCCAAGAAAGCCGTTTTACCTTCCTGCGCCTCATCCATCATATAATACATAAGAGTAGCATCTCCGGCGAATTCCATAAGTCCAGCCTGACCATCCAATTCAGCATTCAAGCCACGCTTAATCATACGAAGCGCCATAGGACTACGTTCAAGGATGATCTTGCACCAATCCACGGTTTCATCTTCCAGCTTATCAAAAGGAACAACTCTATTGACCATGCCCATTTCTTCCGCTTCTTTTGCAGAATACTGCCGACAGAGGAACCATATTTCACGGGCTTTTTTCTGGCCAACTATACGGGCAAGATATGAAGAACCGAAACCGGCATCAAAACTTCCCACTTTTGGTCCTGTTTGACCAAATATGGCATTCTCCGAAGCAATAGTCAGGTCACAAACCAAATGTAGGACATGCCCACCACCGATGGCAAAACCGTTTACCATGGCGATAACCGGCTTAGGCAATGAACGAATCGCTTTGTGCAAATCCAACACATTCAGGCGAGGAACCCCATCTTCTCCTACATAACCACCACGGCTCTTGTAATGCTGATCTCCACCAGAGCAGAATGCCTTGTCGCCTTGTCCTGTCAACACCACCACACCAATTTCCGGTGTCTCGCGACAAATTCGGAAAGCATCGAGCATCTCGAAGTTAGTCTGTGGGCGGAAAGCGTTTCTCACTTCCTCACGGCATATTGTGATTTTGGCAATTCCTTCAAAAAATTCGAAACGAATGTCTTTGTAATCCTTTATTTTTTTCCAATCTCTATTTGAACTCATATTATATTCATTATGATGTTTTATACAAAGTTAGTTAATTTGACAGATAATAAAAGACGTTTTATCAATAATCTCTTAGAACAAATTGAAAAAGAAGCCATTCAAAAAGGGGGAAGGCAATGAATAAACACATCCTGACCTGTGAATGGATGCTCAAATGATATAGACTCCGCATGAAGCATTAGTCTATCTTCCGAAGTTCCATAAAGATCATCCCCAACAATAGGAGTATCAAGCCCTAATTGGTGTGCAGAATGAACACGCAACTGATGCGTTCTACCTGTTTGCGGATAGAAATAGACTTTTGTTCTACATCCTTTTGTCTCCACTGTTTCCCAATATGTAACAGCAGGTTTTCCATGATTAAAGTCCACCAACTGACGAGGGCGATCATCAAGATCGGGACGTAATGGCAACTCTATCAATCCTCCAGAATGACTTTCTCCATGAAACATGAATGAGACTTTATGGGCTGGTTGATTCAAATTGCCATCCAACACAGCCACATACCGTTTATGCACCAACCTGTTTTCAAAAAGATATTGCAACGCCTTAAACGACTCCATCGATTTTGCAATCAGAATGACACCAGATGTATCCATATCCAACCTATGAACAGGCAGCAAAAACCTCTGATGCGGAAGTTGCTGCAAAAGCAACGAAATTAAATCATCAGCCTCCAGTTTTCCTGGAACAGACAAGATTCCGGTTGGTTTATCCACAGCAATAAAGTAATCATCCTCATAAAGAATGGAAATTCTCACTTTTTTCGAGGCACGCATCAACAAAGGGCTGTTTTCCACGTTAAGTCCCTGAAGCATAAATCGCAAAATAGGCTCGCACTTACTTTTACAAGCAGGATAATACTCTCCATGCCGCCTTATTTCAGCCTTTGGAGATTGTCCCCACCAAAATTCAGCCATAGAAATGGGAATAAAGCCATTGGTATAAGCATATTGCAGCAATTTCGGAGCACAACACTCGCCCGCCCCAGACGGAGGAACAAGGCGAGACGATTTTTGAAATATCTGCAACAAATCCGCTTTTTCGCCTTGCGCATTGAGAAAAACAAAATGTTGGAAAAGCCAATTTTGTAAAGATTCAGAAAGAGACTCCCGTTTCCGCTTCAAAGCATTGATTTCATTCTCAATTTGATTTAATTCTTTTTTGGCAGAAGACACCTTTTCTGTAACGCGTGCCTTAATTCTTTTCAACTCCGCCTTTTGAAATTGGCTTTCGGCAATCAACTGCTTTTCCACATCAGCAGATAATATCTGATTACTTCGCATCTCATCACGTCTGTTTTTTGCAACAGACATCATCAGCTTGTATCGTTCCACCTCTTCTTCAGTCTGTTTTGTTATTTCCTGAAGATGTGATTTCGCAGAAAAATAAGCGTTAGATTGCTGAATGGAATCAATTTCATTGTTGATTTCAGATATTTCATTCTCATGGCATTTAAAATAGCCTTCAGGATCTAAAAAGTCAAATACAGGAGGAACGAAAAAAGAATGAGTCGCAGTACCTGCCAACTGACCAGAAAACGCAGCCAAATACCCTATTTCGTTTCGATCATTTTTCACCACCAAAACACCAAACATTTTTCCTTTCGCCAATTCATCATGCCATTCACTATGGAGCGAGACATAGGCTTTCACCTCATTGGCAGCCACTTCACTCAGTTTTGCAGGAATATAAGCAAAAGGGAAAGTGAACTGACGCGGTATGGGTAATCCTTTGATTGATGAAGAAAAATGATGAAAACAAGAATTCATAAAAAAACGTTTGATAGTACAAAGATAAAACACTTAAAACAAAAAACGCAACACCTTGCGAGTGTTGCGTTTTCTTTCTTGTCAAAACTTATTATTTTGTTGCTTCTGCTTCCTTAATAAGCTTATCAGACTTTGCTTGCGCTTCAGTCTGGATATTGCTTGACTTCTTGTTTGCTTCATCAATAAGTTTGCTACGCTTTTGTTTTGCATCAGAAACAAGTTTATCAGCAAGTTTTTGTTTTGCTTTTTTCTCAATTGGATTTTTTGACTGCGAAACCATGTTTTGTCCTTGCGTTTCAGCTTCGGCAACCAACTTATCACCCGCTTTTGTCGCTTCTGCAACCAGTTTTTCGCCTTGTGTTTTAGCTTCAGCCATCAACTTCTGCTGCGTTGCTTTCGCTTTTGCAATTGCTTTTTCACGGGCTTCATTCACGACTGCGGTCACCTTCTCTTTCACCACTTCTTTTACAGCCTCTGCAGTGGAGATCATATCCACTTTCAACTTAGGATTTGTGAAAGTACCCAGCAAATTCACATTAAACTTAAGAGGAATGTTTGTTTTTTCACTGAGACTGTTTGGTAATGAAATAGTGAAATCATAATCCAATTCCTGAGCCAAAGTAGAGAAACCAGCAACATTCAAAATTGAGCGCGAAAGTACGGTTTCGAAAGGATCTGCAGTAAGTTTACCATCTTTAATAACGAAGTTCACTTTTAGGTCTTTGAACTTAGGCTGCTTAAAATCTTCATATTTAACGGCAGTCGCTATTTGCTTAAACACTTCAGAATTCTTAACCTCAACATCATCAGTTGCAAAAAGACCCTTGGCATTGACTGTATTGAGAACTGGAGCCATTGTATGATCCATAAGAGTATTCAACTGAATATTCATATCAAATTTACCTTCGGTATTTTTAAGCGCAGGTGCAAATCTGTTAGCAGTCTGAACCTGAGAGAACACCTTTGGAATTGACATCTTGGAAATCTTCATGTTGAAATCAGCAGTCGGTTTGCTGACATCTTGCGTAGAATAAGAGCCGTTCATAGCCAAAGAGCCATCCATTGTATTACAAGTGAAGTTCTTAATAGCAGCCACTCTATTCTGCACACCAACTGTTGATTTTATGTTTGAGATTTCAATTTTGTCAAACAAAAGTTGAGCGACATTAAGATTCAAATTGAAATCGATGTGATCTGGGATTTCCACACCATCAGCCTGCTGTTCAGGGAGAGTTTCAGCATTTTCATCAACCGGTTCCGACTCACCAAGAAAATCGTTTACATTTATGTGGTTGGAAGACACATTAAGGTTACCCTTCACAGTACCATCAGACATCACATAAGGCAAGAAATTCTCAAGTTTTCCGTTGATAGAGAAATCATTTTTACCGATATTGATTTTGCAAGCATTAAGCGCAACAGCCTGATTTGAGAACACCACATTAGCAAGCGGCATATTCAAATCAATACCAACAGAATCTCCATTGATGCGTACATCTTGAACATCAAGAGTACCGGCAAAAGCGAACTTATCGTACTGTTCTTTTTCCACATAAGAAAGACGCCCCTCCGCATTTGCATCAGCATTAAGTTTACCAGCCAAATTGATACCCGTAAGAGGAACAACATCCTTAATCGAATTGAAATCAACAACACCCTTTACTGCAGCCTTAAAATCAGGGTCTGAGATTGGGGTTTTCAAATTCAAACTAGCCTGGAACGGATTGCCAGCCATAACCAAAGAAAAGTTTGGAACATTCACTTCCACATTGTCTGCCACACCACCCTTGCTTGACGCTTCGGCATCAATATTGATGTTTTCAATCTGCTTAGGAAGTGCCGGATATTTCACACGAGCATTTTCCACTTTCAACTTAGCATCAAAGGCAGGCAGTTTATCACCTTCCATACGCCCTTTAGCCCAAGCATCGAGAGCCACTTTACCATCAGTTTCAAGAGACGCGAAATCATTCTTATAAACAGCAGGAATCAAAGACAAGATATCTTTGAACTGGAGAGCAGGTGTATTGAGTTTCACATCCATATCGATTGCTGTAGTGTCAATCATCTGCACAAATCCAGACATATTTGCCTTAATGTCGTTGATTGCAATATTATTGTCACCCAACACATATTTGTTGTTGGCCAAGTCAGCATCCACATCTATATTTGCAGCGACCTTAACATCAGACAAATAAGGAATGTTTGCCATTGCCAAATTCACTTTATCAATGCCGAGTTTACTGATCAACTTGGCTTTAGCATCGCTGACATCGCCACTGAAATCAAAAGCAAAATTGTTAATATTTGCATTGATAGAAGAATCAGAATATGCGATTTTATCAACATCCAAGTCCAATTCCTCCACATTTGCCACAGTCAAAGAGTCTTGAGACATATCAGCACGAAGATAGAGGAAAATCTTATTAACCTCACCAAAAGCATTGCTCTGATAATCGTCATACTTCACATTGACATTCTTCAGCGAAACTCTTTTCAAAGAAAGTTTCAGCGGAGCAGAAGCTGTAGTATCAACTTCGGTTGTAGCAGAAGTATCTTCTTTTACGATGTTCCAGTTAGCTCGACCATCGGCAAGCACTTTGGCATGAAGATTCGCGTTTTCGAGTGTGATTTTCTTAATATTGTAATTGTCGGACAACAAACTTGCAATATCTACTACAACTCTGAGTTTTTCCGCACTAACGAGCGTGTCACCCGCAAAAGTATCCCTTCCAGCCACACCAAAATCATTCAACGAAATTGAAGCATCAGGGAAGTCACGGAACAAAGAGATAGACACATCTCCAAGATAAACATCAGACTCAAGCATTTGATTAGCTTGTTCCAAAGCGAAGTCCTTTACTTTTCCGTTAAAAGCAAAAGGAATAAGAAAAAGCAGGGCAACCAAGGCTAAAATTATGCCCCCAATCCACTTTAATACTTTCATTTGAATCAGAAAATAATTAAACAATCAATTTTTTCGTAAAATTACCAAACTACGATGAAAAATCAAGTTTTTCATTTGCAAAAAATCAACGAATCACTTTAATTTTTGCATACTTCAAAATCAAAGTTTTTTCACCAATCGCATCAAAAGCCACCACCACTTTTGGCATGGGGGTCCCTAAACCTTCAATCTTTACTACTTGACCATGACCAAACTGAGGATGAACCACTTTATCTCCAACTTTCACATCCACACCTTCACCCGAAGGTCCAGAAGACAAAGCAGAAGGCATAGGAGCCAAACGACGCGGCTTATTTTGTGGTATTCCACCAATAAGCCCACCACTCGTCTTACCTTCAACCTCCAAGGGGCGGACATTAAAGCGAGGCTGTGTTCGGACAGGATTCACTTTGTAGGAAGATGTCAAAGTATGGTTGTTTTTATCCAACTGTGCTTTTGAATTTACCCTCGAATAAAGGGATAAATAATCAGGTGCCAGATCAAAATTCAACAGACTGCTGTCGATATCTTTAATAAAACGACTTGGATTGGATATGGAAGGCGCACCATTTCTCATGCGACTTTTCGCATAAGAAAGCACACAAAATTTTTCAGCACGCGTTATTGCCACATAAAACAAACGTCTTTCTTCCTCGACACCGTCTTCCGTGCCGGAACTCATTTGGCTTGGGAAAAGATTTTCTTCCACCCCGACAACAAACACGTTTTTGAACTCCAACCCCTTTGCCGCATGAACAGTCATAAGCGTCACCTTCTCGTTTGATGCAGAATCATCATCATCCATGGAAGTCATAAGAGCCACTTCCGCCATGAAATCGCCAAGCATATATGGTTCGCCATCCGATTCCAGATGAGAAACGGCAGAAGCACTAAGAGAATTGAGCAGCTCTTCGACGTTTTGCTTGTGCGACATACCTTCCGGAGATTTATCTTTCTGCAAGTCAGCCCACACACCACTTTGATGAATGACTATTTCTGCCAATTCATAAGCGTCAAGTTCTTCTTTTTTTGCTATGAAACGCTCTATAAGTTCGCGGAAACCACTAAGTTTAACAACAGTACCCGCATTTACAGAAAGCCCCATAGCCACAGGATCACAAATCACAGACCATGCGCTGACACGCTTTTCATGAGCGACATCAAGAATCTTGCCTATTGTGGTGTCGCCAATGCCACGCGTTGGATAATTTACCACACGCTTAAACGCTTCCTCGTCGTTTGGATTGATAATCAATCGCAAATACCCCAGAACATTTTTTATTTCTCCTCTTTCGTAAAATGAGGTGCTTCCCCACAAACGATAAGGGATATTGTTTGTACGGAATGTTTTTTCAAATGTAAGCGACTGCGCATTCGTCCTATACAATATGGCAAAATCAGCATAGGTCAGACTTTTGTCCTTCGCCAATATATTTTTTATGATTCCAGCAATCTTTGTGCTCTCCTCAAAATCAGAATATGAACTCAATACAGCAACCGGCGCACCTTGTTCCTTGCTGGAGAAAACATTTTTCTTGATTTGTTTTGTATTCTTCTGAATAAGGCTGTTGGCTGCCGCCACAATATTTGGAGTGGATCGATAATTCTCCTCCAATCGAATCACACGCACACCGTCATCTTTGTATGTATCTTCAAAATTGAGAATATTCTCAATTCGCGCGCCACGGAAAGAATAAATACTTTGCGCATCGTCACCAACCACACAGATTCGCTTGTTTTTTTGTGCCAGTTTCTTCACAATAAGGAACTGGGAAAAATTGGTATCCTGATACTCATCGACCAAGATGAATTTGAAAATATTTTGATATTTTGCAAGTATCTGAGGATTATCACGAAACAGCACATTGGTAAACATCAGCAAGTCGTCGAAATCCATCGAATTGGCGTCTTTACAACGCTGACAATATTGGCGGTAAATTTCATTGAAAAGCGGCATACGCTGTTGTACGTCATAATCATGATATGCCGATTTAGCGGCATAGGCTTCGGGTGAGACTAGTTCGTTTTTCATTTCCGAAATTCTACTTGCCACCTTTTTAGGACTATATACCTTATCGTCTAATTTTCTCTCCTTGATAATTGCCTTTACCACATTGTGTGAGTCGTGCGAATCGTAAATTGTAAAATCAGAGTTAAAACCAAGTGCATCTGCCTCCTTGCGAAGAATTCTTCCGAAAATGGAGTGAAACGTACCCATCCAAAGTTTTTTCGCATTTTCCTCTCCCACCAATTTACCAATACGTTCCTTCATTTCACGAGCAGCCTTGTTCGTAAAAGTCAACGCCAAAATAGAGGAAGGTCTTAAACCATCCTCTATCAGTTTCGCTATTTTATAAGTGAGAACACGTGTCTTACCAGAGCCTGCGCCTGCAACTACCAAAGAAGGACCATCATTAAAGCAAACGGCCTCCCGCTGGCTGTCATTCAAATCATCCAGGAAATTATCCATATTCAAAAATCATTTACAAAAATTAAAAATCACGCAAAAAAGACTCAAAATCTTCCATTAATTCAGAAAGGAATGGGTATTTATCAAAATCTTTATGCACCAATTCCCCATTAACCCAAACGATGTCCAAATCGAGCGTCACAGCATGATAACGACGGCCTCTATCGCACTGTTTTTCAATAGACTTGAGAGCATTTTTCAATACAGTCGGATTCAATTCGGTTTTGACCAGCGCCATTTGATTGAGATACCAGCAGTCATAAGACAAACCGATACCTTTGGTTTTCAACACTTTGGAGAATTTAGTTCCAGGGAAACACGCGGCAAGCATACCTTCACCAGCCACGATATTCACATCGGCTTGATAGTTTGATCCCAGAGATATCAAATAATAATAAACGGATGTTCTTTCCATTATCAATAGAAGTTATTGAGCACTTTTAGTGCGCTGTAATAAGACAACCATTCATCATCGTCGGAACTAAACACAGAGATGGGAAGAGGCGGGAAAAACATTAGGACCTGATTGAGTTTCTTTTCAAAATCGCCCAGATTCCTGGCATACCAAGAAAACGTCATTTCTTTCTCAGCATCCTTTACCAAAGCCAGAAAAGCATCACGTTGCTCCTCCAGTATAAGCAGTAATTGTTCCTCCATTTTGGCGGTCATGTCTTCATCAAAATCAGAATCTGATTTCTTCCACACGACATCAATTCTATAGGGATAAAGACCACTTTGGGCATGCTCTTCCAGCCCCATACGTCCACGCAACTTTGAGCCATCAGTAAGCTCTGCCACGAACCAATTACCTTTCATAAATAAAAAACGCTATGTAATGCTATGTACAAAATTAGCGAAAAAACTCAAGGTTTCAAAAAGGCGAAGAACACAGCCAAAACCAAACAAGCAAATGCAGCAATATGATTCCAATGTAAAGTTTCGGATTTGAACATCAAACAAGCCAAGACAGTGAACACTGTGAGAGAAATAACTTCCTGAATAATTTTAAGTTGGAACAAAGAAAACGGTCCGCCATTATCACGAAAGCCTATACGATTGGCAGGAACCTGCGCGCAATACTCAAACAAAGCAATACCCCAACTAAAAAGTATCACCAAAATAAGCGGCCAATTGGATATCAACTTTGCTTCTTGCATTTTGAGATGGCCATACCAAGCCAAAGTCATGAAAGTGTTGGATACCAAAAGAAGCAGAATGGTAATGATAGCTTGTTGCATATATTCTTTAAAAAATGAATTTTCATAAAATAAAAAAAGTTGGATATGTGCTATCCAACTTTTTAATCGGTAGTGAGCCAGCTGGGGCTCGAACCCAGGACCCCATCCTTAAAAGGGATGTGCTCTACCTGCTGAGCTACTAGCTCTACCTTAGTAAGAGGTGCGCTTGATTTCTCAATTGCGATGCAAAGTTAAGGCGATTTTTTAAGTATTCCAAATAAACAAGCGACTTTTTTTATAAAAAAATCAATATTTATTGTAAGAAGTTATTTTTCAGCACAATAATTTAGAACATTTTTCAGACTAAAAATAGCATTCATTTCAAGCCAACTGGATTTTGTGTCGGATTATCCTCAACAAAAGTCTCGTCAACCAATCCCTGTTTATCTATTTCTTGCTGAAAAGCCTTCCAAAGCGAATCGTCTGGCACCGGTGCAACCACATGAATGTGTTTTTTCGAGACCGGATGAACGAAATCGATACTGCGAGCATGCAATGAAATGCCTCCATCGGGATTTGAACGAGGGAAACCGTATTTCAAATCCCCTTTAATGGGACAACCTATATTCGAAAGTTGGCAACGGATCTGGTGATGACGTCCTGTTTCAAGATGGATCTGAAGCAAGAAATAATTATCCGTTTTTGCTATCACCTTGTAATGAAGCACTGCTTTTTTCGCACCTGGCTTTGATTGGGCATACGCAAACGACTTATTCAACCGCTCTACACGCACCAGGTAATCTTCAAGTGTGCCTTCGTCTGAAGGGGGGCAGTTTTTAGTCACCGCCCAATAAATCTTCTGCAAATCGTGGTCACGAAACATATCATTCATTCGCGAGAGCGCCTTAGACGTTTTGGCAAACACCACCACTCCACTCGTAGGACGATCCAAACGATGGGTTACGCCAATAAACACATTTCCGGGTTTATGGTATTTATCCTTGAGATAATCCTGAATCATCTCAGAAAGCGGTTTGTCTCCAGTTTTATCAGCCTGCACAATTTCCGAACAGGTTTTGCTAATCACAATAAGATGATTATCCTCATAAAGAACTTCCATAGACGGCATCAACAATTAGTTCACACGCTGTTTCATTGCCTCATAAAGCACCACGCCGGCCGCCACAGACACATTCAGAGAATCAATAGCGCCACGAGTTGGTACCGAAACCACCACGTCACATGAGCGAAGTACATCGGCGGAAACATCAGTTTTATCGTCAGCGAAAACCAATGCTATAGGACCCGACAGTTCGACGTCCGTGTACATTTTATGAGCACCCTTTGCCACAGCAATCACTTTGAGACCACTATTTCTGGCAAAACGAATAGCCTCTGTCAAACTGCGCTCCTTGCAAACAGGAATAGAATTGAGTGCTCCTGCAGAAGTACGCATGGCATCAGCATTCACCATTGCTCCACCTTTGATCGGTATCACGACTGCATCCGCACCCGCGCATTCACAAGTGCGTGCAATTGATCCGAAATTCCTCACGTCTGTAACTCCATCCAGCATAACGATAAGCGGATCTTTTCCTTCTTCATAAACAGCAGGAACAATGCCCGACAGTTTTTGATATTCAATCTTTGAGACAAGCGCTATCGCCCCCTCATGATTTTTCAAAGTATAAGAATTGAGTTTCTGAACTGGCACACGTTGCACTTGCACCATCGGATGGTCTTTAAGTGCCAAGAAAAGACGATTTGAGAGTTCCGAGCTCAGATCTTTTTTCACGAGCACTTTGTCTATTTCACGATTGGCCTCAAGCGCCTCAACAATGGCATGAATGCCAAAAATCATTTCCGATTCTTTCATATATATTATAATCCTTTTTTACAGTTTTCCAACTCCTCCGACAAAAGTTCCCATTCATACATTCGCTGCTCCAACGCATGTTGCAATTTTGGATACTCTTGTAGAAGTTTATCGTAATCTGGCACATCCGGATTGGAAAGTTTTTCTTCCATCTCCGCTATTTCCTTTTCCAGTCGGGCTATATCGGCTTCAGCATTTTGAACGTCCTTTTCCGCTTTGCGAACTTTCTTCATCTGCTCTTTTTGTTCCTCATAGGACAGTTTTCCAGCCGATTTTTCTTCTGGTTGAGCAGTTGGCGCATTCTCAGTCTTCTTGTAAGCATGAGTATCAAGTTCTCGCAGGCTTTCCATTTTCTTGTCTTCCAAGAACTGATAGATGCCACCCAAGTGCTCAACCACTTTGTGATGTGTAAATTCATAAGTTTTCTCCACCAGTCCATTAAGGAAATCACGGTCGTGCGACACAATGATGGCAGTGCCATCAAATGCATTGATTGCCTTCTTAAGCACCTCCTTGGTTGGTATGTCGAGGTGGTTGGTCGGTTCATCAAGAACAAGCACATTCACAGGTTCAAGCAGAAGACGAATCATTGCCAAGCGAGTTCTTTCGCCACCGGAAAGAACTTTCACTTTCTTGTCCGAAGCCTCACCACCGAAACGGAAAGCACCGAGAATATCGCGTATCTTCGTACGAATTTCACCTACAGCCACCTTGTCAATGGTATCGAAAACCGTCAAGTTTTCATCCAGCAAAGAGGCCTGGTTTTGCGCGAAATAACCGATTTTGACAAGATGTCCTAATTTCAATGTACCAGTATAATCGTTCAATTCATCAATAATACATTTCACCAGTGTAGATTTACCCTCACCGTTCTTTCCTACAAATGCAACTTTTTCTCCTCGTTTGATGGTAACATTGATACTGTCGAGCACCACATGGTCACCATATGCCTTAGTCAAATCCTTGCATAAAAGAGAAACCTCTCCAGAATGAGGAGCTGGCGGAAATTTCAGATTGATTGTGCTAGTATCTTCGTCGTCAATTTCAATTCTTTCGATCTTATTAAGCGCCTTGATGCGGCTCTGCACCTGCACAGCCTTTGTCGCTTTGTAGCGGAAACGCTCAATAAAAGCCTCTGTATCTTGTATTTCTTTTTGTTGATTGTCGAATGCACGTTGCTGTTGTTCTCTGCGTTCCTTGCGTAGTTCCATGAATTTTGTGTATGGAACTTTATAGTCGTAGATATGTCCGCAGGAAATCTCTATTGTTCTGTTCGTGACAGAATCGAGGAATGCACGGTCGTGCGACACGAGCAACACTGCACATCCGTTCATTTTCAAGAAGTTTTCAAGCCATTGAATAGACTCGATGTCAAGGTGGTTGGTCGGTTCGTCGAGCAACAAGACGTCAGGTTTGCGCAGGAGAATCTTCGCCAACTCAATTCGCATACGCCAACCACCGCTGAACTCGCTGGACTGTCGATTGAAATCCTTACGTTCAAAGCCCAAACCCAACAATGTCTTTTCTATATCAGCCTGGTAAGAGTTAATACCAAGAATGACCAACTGTTCGTTGGCATGCGTCAAGTCATCGATGAGTTTTTTGTAAGAATCAGACTCATAGTCGGTACGCGCGGCGAGATCTTCGCCCATTTTTTCGATTTTCTTTTGGAGTTCGAAAAGGAAATCAAAAGCCTCTCGCGCTTCTTCCACCACAGTCTTTCCATCGATATGCAGCATGGTCTGCGGAAGATAGCCGACTTTCGTATCTTTAGGTATGGAGACATTACCAGTTGTGGGTTGTTGTAAACCAGCAAAAATTTTGAGCATTGTGGATTTACCCGCACCATTTTTGCCTACGAGAGCAATCTTATCGTGTTCAGAAACCACAAACGACACATCATCAAAAAGGGAAGTTCCCCCGAAAGAAACCGAGAGTTGATTAACAGAAATCATCTATAAAACATATTTTTTGCAAAGATACAAAAAAATGTACTGTGATTACGTATGTCATACAAAAGGAGAAGGTGGATTGTGACCACCTTCTACTCTTCATTTATTCTCTACTGGCATGTTGTCATCTTTCTTTTCCAGTTCCTTTCCATATCTTACATAAACCGTCGCGAAAGCAAACATAATGAGACTTGAAATAATTGCGCCAGTAACACATTTTTCATTAATTTCGTTCCTACTGCTGGCAAAAATATTCAAGCCAATTTGACTCATAAATCTATTTCCACCCATACCAATATTATAGACAAACATATAGGTGATATATGCAGATGCCACAACATAAATAAGGCTGAAAATTTTCAAATTCCCCTTGAATTTCTCGAAATTTTCAGGCTTCACCCATTCACGTTCCTTGGTCAAGCTAAAATAAGTCAATGTCACGCAAGCAATTATTATCCAAATAAATCGATTTCCGTTGTAATCGGCATCGACGGGAAAGAAAATGTTGATTAGGGAATGAGACTCGTGTGAAAAAGAACTCTTCACTTCTTGATTTAGAATAATATAAGCATAAAGACTAACACACATAATCATCAAAGTCAAACCCACTCTACAAATGGGGATGCTTTTTACTTCTTTCTTTAATCTTTCAGCCTTATATGGTATTTTACCAGCAAGGTTCAATACACAATAAGCAATCAAGGCATAAATAAAAATCTGTTCTTCCATAATTATAATGTATTTAATTAAAGTTATTTATCGACGCTTGGTCTGATTTACAAGCAAAAATTACCATTCATGAAAACGCTTCCAATCCGCAGACACTTGTCCATATTTTCCGACTTGAAGCAAACCACCAAAGAGAAGTTTTCTCATTCTAAAATCTCTTTCATTGTGGCCATAAAAAAATCAAGAAATAATCAAATAATCAAATAATCGGATACGCTCTTCGAGCGGCACTTTATTCTGAGACAGGACGCACAACGTGACCGAAGTTGCGGTCGTAGCTGAGCCAACAGGGACTGTCTGAATCGAAGAAGAGGTAGCACGCGCTGTGGCTACCGTCGCTGGCCGGCGAGCTCCAATAGTAACCGTAACCGCCGACGTAGTCGGACTCCGCGCCACCGCGGTAGCCAGCAGCAGGAAGAAAGATGGACTTGCCACTTGGGCCTGTCACTTTGTAGCCTTTCACACCATTCATGGTAGTCCAGCTCCAACGGCAACGGTTCTCCAATTCTTTAATCTCGTCGAGTGTCGGCATTCGCCATCCAGCCCCCCAGTTGGCAGTTGCCGCATCGTATCTGGCAGTCAGATTACCTCGGCTGTTGATTATTCCTTTGGATTTGAGCACATCATAGGCAACATCATACCATTTGCTGTTATCACCTGTATATGCTGCCTTTGATTTTGTCTCGCCCCAAGCATAATAATTGCCATAGCCCTCAGGCTTTGTGGCGCCAAGGTTGCACGCCGCCCACTTCACGCTGAGGCCTAAATCGACGGCGACACCTTTGCCTACGGAATATTTTCCCGATTTCTGACGAGTATCTTTTGCCACTCCATTAATTTCCAATGTATCTCCGGATGCAGAAACAACCGTTTTTAACTGCTGTATAGAGTCTATTTTTGAAGAATCAATCGAAAGACTGTATTCTAAATTTGTTTCATTTTGAGTTCCGCCACAAGATGACATCATCGTCATCAACACAATTAAATTGCAGGCAAATAATACTATTTTTTTCATTTTTATGAGATTTTTATCTGTAATTGAATTTTTTGCTATCAAAGATGCCAGACGAATGCAAAATAACAATTAACAATTCACTAATTATCATCACGGCGTAGGCAGTTACCACATTGAGGAACAGACACG